>JAFZCU010000115.1 GCA_017556145.1 Prevotella sp.
AACCGATCTGAACTTTCCACTCTTCGGTGATACAGTACAACTTGTAGCTAATGCCTATTACCACAAAATCTATCCGGCTTTCTTCCAAGCCAAATACCACTCCAAACATCTGTGGTGGGATAATAAAGACATGTCTGCTGAGACCCGTACCCATCTGGAGGGTGTCTTCAGCTATCCCAAGACAGACACGAGACTACGGGTAGCCATTGATGAGATAAAGAACTATACATACTACGGCATGAGCTACGATGCCACGACAAGCGGTCGTACGAAGATGACGGCAGGTGTCTATCAAGAGTCTGGCAATATCCATCTCCTCACAGCTCAGCTACACCAGAACTTCCGTCTAGGTCCGCTCAACTGGGAGAATGTCATCACCTATCAGAACTGCGCCAAGACATCTGTGCTGCCCCTACCTACCTGGAATATCTTCTCGAACCTCTACCTGAAGTTCAAGGTCGCCAGGGTGCTTGGTGTGGAGCTCGGTTCCGACGTCACCTATTTCAGCAAATATTATGCGCCCGATTTCTGTCCGGCCATCAACCAGTTCGCAGTCCAACAGAACGAAGCAAGCCAGGTAGAGCTGGGTGGTTACCCCTTTGTGGATGTCTATGCGAACATGGTGCTCAAGGGCGTTCGTTTCTTCGTGATGATGAGTCATGTGAACAACGGCTCCGGCAACCACAAGAAATTCCTCGTCCCGCACTACCCCACAAACGGATCCGTCATCCACTTCGGAGTGTCCTGGAATTTCTACAACTAAGAGTCAGACCAACAACAGGCCGATGCTGACGCAGAGGCCATAGATGAAGATATTACGCGCTGTATCTCCCAAACAGAGATTCAGCGCTTTTCCTTGATAGATGCGTTTGATCCTAAGATAGGTGAAGAGATGCAGTGCCAGATAGAGAAACGGGAAGAGGAAAGCCAGCAGATGACCGTTCAACCAGAACGTCCCTCCTAAAATCACGGCACCGATACCCACGCCGATATACAGCTGAAGGCCGGTCTCTGCGCCCAGACGCACAATCACCGTATTCTTCCCTGCCTGTCGGTCATTGTCTCTATCCCGGAAGTTATTAACGATCAACAGCGCATCGATCACCAGACCGCAGGCTATCGAAGCAAGGAACACCTCCCATGTAAGGGTATGCAGTTGCACATAGTAGGTACAACAGACAGGCACGATGCCAAAGAATACCAAGACCAAGAGGTCGCCCAGTCCTTGATAGGAGAAAAAGGTGGTGTAAAGGAAGGCAAAGACCACACAGAGCATCCCGACAAGAACCATCTCCAAGCCACCATACCATGCCAACGGCAGACCGATCACGCATGCCACACATGTCGTGGCGGCGATAGCCTTCTTCATCGCATCAAGCGTCACCCAGCCCTGAGCACAGGCACGTCGCGGTCCTAATCGCGTCTCCACATCATCAGCGCCATTGGCAAAATCAAAGAAATCGTTGATAAAATTGGCGTTAACCTGCATGGCGAAGGCGAACAACAGGCACAGGACTGCCGCAGTCCATCTGAACACGCCTTCCCCATATAATGGGGCATCGACAAATGCAAGCGTCCCACCGATCATCACTGGAACGGCGGCGCCTGAGAGAGTCTTCGGACGGGCAGCAAGCAGCCATGCTCTCATGGAATTGGTTTTGATTCGTGTCTCTTCCATCACAATTTTCTTTATTTTTTTGCAAAAGTAAATAGAAAATCGTACATTTGCAAAAATATTCATTACTTTTTATGCTTACCAACACGCCAAGCCTGGATCTCGTAGAGTTCATAGAAACTCAGATTCTACCCCAATATGCTGCCTTCGACCGTGCCCATAATATGGAGCATGTCACCCGTGTCATCCGTCGATCGCTGGATCTTGTGAAGACCACTGGAGCCGATATCAATATGGCATACGCCATCGCGGCCTATCATGATCTGGGCATGTGCGGACACCGGGCAGACCACCACATACGTGGAGGAAAGATTCTTGCCGCAGATGCCAGACTACGGAAATGGTTCTCGCCCGAGCAGATCAAGATCATGAAGGAAGCGGTGGAAGACCACCGGGCTTCAGCCAGTCGTGCTCCCAGAAGCATCTACGGTAAGATCGTGGCAGAGGCCGACCGTGATATCGATACGCAGATTGTCATCCGCCGCACCATCCAATACGGACTAAGCAACTACCCCGAACTTGACAAGGAAGGGCAATGGCGGCGATTTAAGGAACATCTGGACAATAAGTACTCGAAAGACGGTTACATACGCCTATGGATTTCCAACTCACCCAATGCCCAGAAACTCAACGAGCTGCGCAACCTGATTGCACAGCCCGACAAGCTACGTGAGGCCTTCGATAGGATCCTGGCCGAAGAGACTACCTGAAATACAGATAGTAGACCGCGGCTAGCGCAGCCACTAACAGAAACATAACGGCAGTCTTGATAAGACATGACGCGACCTTCTTCACAACGATGAAGCCTATCATGACCGCTGCCAGAAGAAAAATGTAATATCCGATACTCTCCATTTACTTAAACAGTTTTCTAAACGCGGTCGGCACTGGTGTCTCGAACTCCATCGGCTCGCCCGTCACCGGATGGTGGAAACAGAGCAGCCAGGCATGCAGACAGAGACGGTGCAGCGGATCATCGCCATTACCATACTTCGGATCACCACAGACAGGATGCCCCATATCCGCAGAGTGAACACGGATCTGGTTCTTTCGTCCCGTCTCCAGCTTGAACTCCACCAGCGAATGCTCCGTCGTACGATCCATCACATGATAATGAGTCACGGCATACTTGCCGCCATTGTCCACGGGCGACGAATAGGTGACATAAGCCTTATTGTCTTTCAGCCAGTTGGCAATCGTCCCCTCATCGTTCTCCATCTCTCCAGAGCATACTGCCACATAACGGCGGTCATAGACGATGTCATGCCAGTTGTGCTCAAGGATCTGTTCGGTCTCCATGTCCTTCGCATAGACCATCAGACCGCTGGTGTCCCTGTCCAGACGATGCACCACATGTGCCGTACATTTCTGACGCGACTTCTTGAAATAATCGTCGAGCACCGACTTCACGTTCAGCGAGGAATGGCCAGCCGCCATCGACAGGATGCCAACAGCCTTCTCAACGACAATCAGCCACCGATCCTCATAGACGATCTTCACATAACGGCTCTTGAATCCCATCTGGTTACGTTTCGTCTTGCTTACCGCGACCTTCATGCCAGGCTGCAGGAGGAAATCGAACTGACTGACGGTCTTCCCGTCGACCTTGATACCCCTACCCTGCAGTGTGGCCTTGATCTTCGATCTCGACTGCGACACATTAGCCAGAAGAAACTCCAGCAACGGCATCTGCTCCTTCACAATCAGGTGCTCATAATCACCCTCACGATTATATCCACTACTATATCTCATCAACGTATATTTTAGTAGAACTTAAAGTAACGGCGTGCATTATTATAGCTGATATCCTCTACCATCCGTCCAAGAATAGCCTGATCGTTTGGCAGCAGTCCCTTCTCTACGTCGTTACCAAGAAGGTTACAGAGGATACGGCGGAAATACTCATGACGCGGATAACTCAGGAACGAGCGGCTGTCGGTAAGCATACCCACAAAGCGGCTCAGCAGACCAAGTACCGAAAGGGCGTTCATCTGACGGACCATACCGTCCATCTGGTCGTTGAACCACCAGCCTGAGCCAAACTGGATCTTTCCCGGCTCACCGCCCTGGAAGTTGCCCAGCATCGTGGCGATCATCTCATTGGCACAGGGGTTCAACGTATATAGGATTGTGCGTGTCAGCTTACCCTTCATATTCAACTTATTCAGGAATGCCGACATGGCCTTGGCCGTGTTGAACTCACCAATAGAGTCGAAGCCTGTGTCAGGACCTATCTGGTTATACATCGCGGTATTATTATCACGGATGGCACCATAGTGGAACTGCTGTGTCCAGTCGGCATCAGCATCCATCTCGCCCATCACGGTAAGGAAGCAGTTCTTGAACTGCCGCACCTCCAGATCCGACAGGCGCAGTCCGCGCATGGCCTTCTCGAAGATCGTCTCGATCTCAGAGTCGGTATATTCCTCATCGCAGAACTCCTCGATACCGTGATCGGAGAGCTTACAACCGTGGGCAGCAAAGAAATCATGACGTTTCTGCAAGGCGTCAACCATATCGTTGAACCGCACAATACTCACGCCACTGACCTCTGCCAGCTGTTCCACATATTTCGGAAAATCAGGCTTCTCAATATTCATAGCCCTGTCAGGGCGCCATGCCGGAATCATGACGGGATCATCGGCGGCCTTACTCTGGGCATACGCAATATGATGATGCAGGTCGTCCACAGGGTCGTCTGTGGTACAGACGCACTCCACATGATAGTGCTTCATTAGGCCACGGGCGGAGAACTCGGGCTGCTTCAGTTTCTCATTACATTCATCAAAGATCTCGCGGGCAGTCTCTGGCGAGAGAAGTTTCGTAATGCCAAAGGCCGTCTTCAATTCCAGATGAGTCCAATGATACAGAGGGTTACGGAAGGTATAAGGTACCGTCTCGGCCCATTTCTCGAACTTCTCCCAGTCGCTGGTATCCTTGCCCGTACAGAAACGCTCCTCCACTCCATTGGTGCGCATGGCACGCCACTTGTAGTGATCGCCTCCGAGCCACAACTCCGTGATGCTCTTAAACTGATGATCGTTAGCCACCAACTCGGGGTTCAGGTGACAATGGTAATCGATGATGGGCATTTTAGCCGCATGGTTGTGATATAAATCCTGAGCAATCTGAGTCTCCAGAACGAAATTATCGTCATTGAACTGTTTCATCTTGTTTTGTTTTAGATTTCGTTTTCAAATTTTTCTGCAAAGTTACGAATAATTCTCCGAAACTTTCCCTATCTTTGCAGAAAAATAACGAAAACAATGACATACCGCAGTAAAGTCCTCCTTATCTATACTGGAGGCACCATCGGCATGAACCGTAATCCTCACACTGGCGCATTGGAGCCTTTCGACTTTGAGCACCTCCTCTATAATGTCCCGGAACTAAAGCAGTTCGACACCCAGATAGACACCTTTCAGTTCGATCCGCCTATCGACTCCAGCGACATGTCGCCGCGCCACTGGACGGATCTCAGCCATTGCATCGCCGACCATTACAACGACTACGACGGCTTTGTCGTGCTCCACGGCACTGATACGATGGCATACACGGCCTCGGCACTCTCCTATATGTTGGAGAACCTGACGAAACCTGTCATCATCACAGGCTCGCAACTGCCCATCGGCCAGTTGCGCACAGACGGGAAAGAGAACCTGATCACGGCTGTGGAGATTGCCAAGGCCAGAGATGAGGAGGGCCACGCCATGGTGCCTGAGGTCGGCATCTTCTTCGGCGGCCATCTGCTCCGTGGCAACCGCACCACGAAACAGAGCGCCGAAGAGTTCAACGCTTTCGAGTCGTACAACTACCCTCACCTCGTCAATGCTGGCGTCAACATCACCTATCACCGTGAACGGATGCTGGCACCCGACTGGCAGAAGCCGATGAAGCCCCACTTCCGGCTCGACAATAACGTGATTATCTTCTCACTATTCCCCGGCATCCGCGAGGATCTGATCCGGCATATCATCCACACACCCAACCTGAAGGCTATCGTCATGCGCACCTTCGGCAGCGGTAACGCGCCGCAATCGCCATGGCTTCTGAAAGCCCTCAGAGAAGGCACGCGCAACGGTAAGGTGATCGTGAACATCAGCCAGTGTATGCAGGGAGCGGTTGAGATGAGCAGATACGACTGCGGCTTCCATTTGCAGGAAGCCGGTGTCGTGAGCGGTTACGACCAGACCGTCGAGTCGGCCGTTACCAAACTGATGTTCTTGCAGTCGCACTATCCAGATGATCCCGACACGGTACGCCGTCTGATGGGACAGAGTCTCCGTGGCGAGATCACCGTATAGCACACTACTTTCTCGCCTTTGTGAACATGAACTTGATGCCGCCGCCGAAGTCGCCTACGCGATCATCGGAGATGGCCATCATGATAAACTTCTGATCGTTCAACTTCACGCCATAGCTATGGATGCCGCTTTCCGTCAGCTGCTCGGGCGTCATATCCTTACCACTGAACGCATGCTGGAACGTGCAGCCCTTGGCCGTCAGCACGTCGAGGATCTTCTTGTGTACGCCATTAAAGGTCTCCTGCGTCAACTGATGGTCGCTGAAGAAGCCAATATCCATGCCTGGTCCCATCTGACTGTCTGACATGCGGACCACTCTGACGCCAGGAATGCCGGCAAGATCCTCCGCCTTCAGTCCCAGCGCCTCGATAGCGCCCGTCAGCTCTACCTTATCCTTCAACGGGTTGAGCGATACGGTCAGGTTGTAATCAATAAACTGCTCTCCGTCTCTCTCCACCACCTCAAAGGCGGGATTAGGCTCGTCGGCATAGTATTCGAACGACATCGGGTTGTCGAAATCGAACTGTAGCCTCAGACGCTTGTCTTTCTGGTCGCCCGGCTGATACAAGAAGGCATCATAGTCTCTATGACCGTTGTCTATACGCTCCTGCGTATATTTCGGCACTCTGAAGCCCTTCTCCTGAAGTTTCTTCACCCATGCCTGCATCTCCTCCTTGGTCACGCCGTTATAGTAGACCTCATACTGGTATGAGCCTTCCGTGTCTTCAAACTGCGTGCAGACAATCCTTCCCTTCGTCTCGATCTCGGGAATGCCATACTTGTCGTAGATGGCGGCGGGCCACTTGCCATCGGCAAGACCAGAGCTGGTGGATTCACTGCTCGAGGAGGCTCCTCCCGACTTTGAGCCGCAGCTACAGAGGGCCACGGCCATCACTGTTAAAGCAAATAATACTCTTTTCATACGATGACACAGTATTTAGTTCGTAACAGATAGGTGTCTTACACTTTCAATAGTTTGAAGTGGCCAATGAACGGCAGTTCCTTGGCACGTCCCTTGGCAGCGTTGATAATGCCGAGAATGAACCAGATCAGGAACATGAATCCTAACAAGCCTACGATGCTGACCAGCCAGAACAGATGTAATGAGATGGACAGGATGATACCAGAGAAGATATTATAGGCTATCACGTAGAGGATGGCCGTGATACAGAGGATCAGTCCCTGGTTGGAATGGAAACGTGCGAACTTCGAATCCTTGGCAGCCAGGATAGGGATGATGACCAGAATGCCGAAATAAGCCAGAATGGCCATGAACTTGTTTTTCTCAATGTCTTGCGGATCATACTCCGAAGTGGTGTCAACAGTGTTGTTGATGGCTGAGATTTTCTCCTCAAAGCTCTCTTCTTGATTACTCATAGTTTTTGTTTTTAGTGAATTAAAATGGGAAAAAATACGCGACGGCACAAGGGGTGTGCCCCTTATGCCGCCATACGTTATGCTATTTCTTGATGAACTCCACGCGACGGTTCTTGGCACGGCCGGCGTCAGTCGAGTTGTCGGCCACGGGCTCGTGCGAGCCTTTTCCGACGGCACGGAGGTTAAAGCCGTCGACACCCAAGCCTTCGAGAGCCTTGACGACGGCCTCGGCACGCTGCTGAGAGAGCGGGTCGTTCAAGGCGTCAGAGCCCTGGTTGTCGGTATGTCCCTGTACCTCGAAGCGAACGGATGGATTCTTCTTCATAAAGTCGGCCACCTTCTGGATCTCGGCCATCGACTCTGCCTTGAGCGTCGCTTTACCCGTCTCGAAGAGGATATTGTTAGTCACGAACTTACCCGACTCCATGATGGCCTTCTCCACCTCGCTCTTGTCTGTGGCATTACGGTCATAGAGATCCACGGCGCCCTTGGCTATACGCACGTTCTTCACATAAGTGGGTCTTTGGCCGCCACTACTGAACAACGTCAACCATCCTGCTCCCGACTTGGCGTTAGGCACATTGATCACACGCTTGCCATCCACATAGAACTTGATGGCGCGCTTGTTGAACGAGAGGGCGTAGTGATGCCAGCGCGCGTCGTTGAACGGACCAGCCTCAGCACGCGAGGTTCCTTCCTTATGAGAGAAAGACGGCTCAGAGGTCATGCAGTACCCGCACGAGAAGCTATGCTTGTCGCCGCCAAGCCAATACTCGATGGTAAACAGCTCATTGTCGCGACTCGCCTTCGGATGCATGATATCCAGCTCAATGGAAGGCGCACCATCCTTCGGCCTGTCGTCAAACAGCATGTCATACTCGACGGTGAACACATCGCCCAGATAGTCTCTCGTGCCATCCTTCATCAGTGGGGTGATCCAGCTGTCTTCATGATTCATGGCAATACACGTCGCGCCATTGATCCTCGCGATCTCGGCATTACCACGCACCAGATCCCACTTCGACGGGAACTCGCCCACCTGCTCACCCTGCATGTTATCCTCAAAGATAACAACAGAGCCGGGCACGAAGTCGCTCTTGGCATGCTGGGTGTCGTTGATGAAGTCATCATCGCCCATCCCTGTATCATCATAGTCGGCATCATCTGCCTTAGAACTCTTGCTCTTACCTTTCTTCGAGGGGTTCATGGCATCGTCGACCTTCTTCTCGGTCTTACGCTCCACATTGTTCTCAACAGTACGCTTGGCCGCGTCAACAGCTTTGTCTTTCAGTCGGCCGAGCCATCCCTGTGCATCAGCGTCGGCTGGCCACATCAACATGGCCGCGATGGCTGCAAGGATAGTAAGTCTTTTCATACTCTTCATGATTTTTAGTTATAAACATATTCTAAAGGCAAAGTCACGTCACTCCTCTGAGTCACGCCATTCCCCGGATGGGGAGGATTCTTATAGGAAAAGGCGTACCTCGGCAGGCACGCCCTATGATTGCTATTCTTCCGGATTTACAGAGCAAACGTAAGACCGACAGAGATAACCGGTCTGTCAAAGTCGTTGACGATCTGATACTTGATCTCGCCATTCAGCTTGACGGTGTCGCTCAGCGGATACTCGATACCGGCACCGAGGTTCAAGCCTATGTTCGTATCACTGGCACTCGTCTTGATGCCGCCGAAATCAGCCGACTCAACCTTCGCTGTGAGCATGGTCAGTCCTGCCAACGGATAGAGCGTCACCTGGTCTGTGATATGGAACAGGTAATGAACATTGGCATTAAGCTCCCACATCGAAACATTGTCCTTCTTCAGATAATAGTTGAAGGAAGCCTCACCGCGCACATTGTCAATGAACTCATACTGGCCCTTCACACCCAGACCGAGATTCTTGTAGTCAGAATGCAGACCATAGTTCAGATTCACACCAAAAGCCTTGTCGCCTTGCTCAGCAAACATAGCGGTACTGCATAGCATCATGCATACCATCAACAATAGTTTCTTCATAAGCCTTTTGTTTTTAAAAGATTAATAAATTGATTGTACTCATTCTCTTCTGGGTGCAAATATAAACATTTTTTTAGAAATTGCAATACCCCAAATGAGGTTTTTTCATAAAAAGTGATATTTTATTTGGTTATCCGATTTCTTTTCGTATCTTTGCATAATATAAAACTAAAAGAATACGATTATGAAGAGTTTGAAAGGAACAAAGACAGAGAAGAACCTGCAGGAAGCCTTCGCAGGCGAGTCACAGGCACGTAACAAATACACATTTTTCGCCTCAAAAGCCAAGAAAGACGGCTATGTTCAGATCTCCAAGATTTTTGAGGAGACGGCAGCTAACGAGAAAGAGCATGCCGAGTTGTGGTATAAGTATCTGAACGGAGGCAAGATCAGCGGCACGATCGACAATCTGGAAGACGCTGCCAACGGCGAGAACTTCGAGTGGACCGACATGTACGCCCGTATGGCCAAGGAGGCTCGCGAGGAAGGCTTCGACGAGATAGCCGACAAGTTTGAGGGTGTCGGCAAGATCGAGAAGGAACACGAGGAGCGTTATCGCAAGCTGCTCGACAATATCAAGAACGAGTGTGTGTTCTCAAAGGATCACGACGTCATCTGGCAGTGCTCCAACTGCGGTCATATCGTGATAGGCAAGAAAGCGCCCGAGGAGTGCCCCGTCTGCAACCATCCGCAGGCTTACTTCCAGGTCAAGGCAGAGAATTACTGATTCGGCAGTAAAGATCTCGCCGGAAAACATATAACCATATAACCTGACGTGCCGCAAACGCCCTCATGCAAAGGCTTTGCGGCACGTCAGGTTATATGGTTATATGTTTTTTATACTAAAATCTGTACGATACGCTCAGCCGTGCGACCATCCCACCTGTCGGGCAGAGCGCAGGTCTTCCATTCGCCACAGACCATCTGGCTCACGGCCTCGCGGAGCTTCTCGGGATCCTCGCCAACCAAGACGTTGGAGCCAACGGTAACCGTCTCCTGATGCTCCGTATAGTTGTTAAACGTGATACAAGGCACACTATTGAATGTGGCCTCTTCGGCCACATTGCCAGAATCGGTGATAACGCCTTTCGCATGAGCCGTCAACCACCCGAACTCCAGATAGCTTAACGGATTGACTACCAACAGTTTCTCACCCGTCTCTTCAACAGCCTTACGGGCTTCTTCGCGAAGAGGTGCGATGATAGGCATATCGCCAGCAGCAGCCACCATCGCGCGGATCATCTTTGAGAGATTCTCCTTGTTGGCCATCAAGACGCGGCGGTTGAGTGTGAACACAAGATACTGGCCAGCCTCCAGATTGGGCAGAGAGACTGGTTTCTTGAATCTATCATAATTGTATCGCAACGTATCCATAAGAATATTTCCCACCAAGTAGGTTTGCGAATTCTCCGACTGCTCCCGGGTAGCGATGCCCGTGCTGCGGACGCCGGCCGTGAAGAGATCATCGCTGAGGGCATCGATGACCAGACGGTTGATCTCTTTGGGCATGTTGATATCGAACGAACGGGTGCCGGCAACGAGATGCGCCAGACGGATGCCCCGTTTCTTTGTGACGATAGCGGCAGCCATCGTCGAGGCAAGGTCGTCGACCACGATCACCACATCGACAGGATGCTCATCGAGGAAGCTGTCGAAGGCGGCCATCACCCGACTGGTGATCTCGTTGAGACTCGTACTGTCGACATTCAGATAATACTGTGGCCGCGGCATCTGCAGATCCTCGAACAGCGAGTCTTCGAGAGTAGGATCATCAGCCCGTCCCGCATAGACAAGCATACACGCGGCATCAGGATGTCTCTCGATGGCCCGCACCAACGGTGAGACCTTCACGAAATTGGGTCTTGCACCAGCAATAATACATATCGTCTTAGCCATATCATTTGATTTTATGATGCAAAGATAGCAAATATCTTTAACATTGGTACGATTTGAGGGAAAAAAGTCCGCATTCAGGGAACAAACGATTCGGAACGGCGACGAAAGCGAAGAGTTAAAAAAAGACAAGGCACAGCACTTTTTCAGGTCTCACACTTCGCTCCTTCAGTTCTTTTTCGTACCTTTGCACTCAGAAACACGGGTCGTGCCGCATAGATCGGGATACTCTACATTAAAAAAATCATCGGGACCGTTTCCCTTGCCAATGGCGGGCCACAGTCATCCTCTACGGGAGTGCCCAGTGGGAGAGCAGCAATGCCGGTGGATTACAACAGCAGGGAGCCCCCATATCGTGTGAAACAGGAGTTTTCACCAAATCATCGGCACGTACCCGCTTTTTATTTTGTATAAACGAAACTTGGATATTATGTTTTCGGGAATCATAGAGGAGTTTGCCACCATCGTGGCTATAAAGAAGGATCGCGAGAATATCGACTTCACCCTGAGATGCTCTTTCGTCGACGAGTTGCGCATAGACCAAAGCGTCGCCCATAATGGCGTGTGCCTCACCGTAGTCCGTATTGAAGACGGCACCTATACCGTGACAGCCATGAAGGAAACCCTCGACCGCACGAACCTCGGCTTCCTGAAGGTCGGCGACAAGGTGAACATCGAGCGCTCCATGCTCATGAACGGACGCCTCGACGGTCATATCGTACAGGGTCATGTCGACGAGACGGCCAGATGTGTGGCCATGGAAGATGCAGGTGGCAGCACTTACTTCACCTTCGAGTACGCAGAGAATCGAGAGATGGCGAAAAAAGGTTACTTTACCGTCGACAAGGGATCAGTCACCGTCAACGGTGTCTCTCTCACCGTCTGCAACCCGACCAGCAACACCTTCCAGGTAGCGATCATCCCCTACACGTTCGAACACACGAACTTCTGCGACATCAAGGTAGGAAGCATTGTGAACCTTGAGTTCGACATCCTCGGCAAGTATATCGCCCGACTACAGCAGTTATAGTTGTAACAGCTCGTCGGGACGAGTGATAAAGGTTGTTGCGCCATGATTGAGGAGGAACGACCTGTCACGGAATCCCCAGAGAACAGAGATGCAGGGCAGTCCGGCATGACGGGCTGTCGCGATATCAACATCGCTGTCGCCCACATAGACGGCATTCTCCCTCCCTACCCCCAGTGCCTTTAAAGCCGCGTCGACCGTGTCGGGCGCTGGTTTCTTACGAATGCCCGAAGCCTCATCCTCGCCAATGGCCACCTCTACCGTGTTAGGAAAGAAATGACGGCAGAGCTCCTGTGTGGCGGCCATCATCTTATTACTGACCACAGCCACACGGCAGCCCCGGGCTCTCAGTGCGCTCAGCACTTGCGGTATGCCCGTATAGGGCTTGGTCGTGTCTTGCGCATGTGCCATGTAATGCCGGCGGAATGCAGCAAAGACCTCCTCGAACTGCGGATGACTCGCTCCGCCCGGAACGGCCCGCTCCATAAGCAGACGGACACCGTTGCCTACGAAGTGCCTGACGGCATCGACAGAATGTTCGGGCATGTCATACTGGCGTAAGGCATCGTTGACTGATGCCGCGAGATCATCCAAGGTATCCAACAGGGTACCATCAAGATCAAAGATATAGGTAGAATACATCATCGTTTACTTCGTGTTATCATCGTCCGCACCTTACTATTATACCGTGTGGCGTCGAGAAGGTCCTCTATGTTCAGATGCATCCGGTACTTCCAACGGTATTGTGTGTCGCCAGGCACGTTGACCCGCTCCTCGCGCGGACTCTTCGAGCGGAGCTCACCGTCCATGGCCAACCAGTCCTGAAGGGAAAGGACACAGAGCATCGACGGACTGTAGAGATGGCGGGCTACGATCTCTTCCGCCAGATGAGCAGGCAGATGCTCTGGCGCACGGCCCTGTTTCTGGAGCATCGTCACATAGTATCGCTGTGTCCGTTCCGGACTCTCCTCCCACCAGAGCCTCAGCGGCGGCATGTCGTGCGTAGAGATGGTGGCGACAGAACGATAGGGATTAGCGTCGAGATGGGCGAACTCGAAACCGTTCTGCTTGGGCATCGACTGGATCTCCAGGCTCAAGACACGGAGCTGATCAAGTACCGTACTGACACCCTCCGGCAGCATGCCCAGGTCCTCAGCACAACACAGCATTCCCGTATCTCCGAAGATCTCCGTCAGGCGACGGACGGCCATGGAGCTCCAGAAGTAATTATGACGCTGGTAATAATAGTTGTTATACAGTCGCATGAACGAATCCTTCTCCTCGGCTGTCAGCACATCGAACACAGGCTCATGATAAGCGCCGATACGCGGATGGTACATCTCTGGCTGACGGGGATCCTCCAGGAACAGCACATCACTGATGAGACGGTACAGACCGTCGCGGATCCACAGACTGTTCTCATCGGCCTTGCCATCGAAATAAGCCCGCACCTTCTTCTGGGTAGCATACTCCGCCTTCAGATCGTACAACCCATACGGACGGGCTATGAGGAAATGCTCTCGTACATAAGGTGCATGCATGCCGAACAGACGCTCAAGGACACGGTCGTTGATGAACGGACGGGTGAAGAGGTCCTTACGGAAGGATAGTCCGAAGTACTCTATCTCGCCAACGGTCATCGGGAGGGCTGGAGAGAAATGTCCCACCAGTCCGAAGACGGCATCCTCGGGAATCTCCCAGATACGGAAGAAGCCTAACACATGGTCGATACGAATGGCATCGAAATACTGC
>JAFZCU010000116.1 GCA_017556145.1 Prevotella sp.
CCTTTCGAGCCGAAAGTGGCAAAAGTGGTAATCACCGCCAACACAATCGTCGGCACCGCCAACAACTGAAACAGGCGTGTATAAACCGTCGCCACAAAGTCCATTACGTCGTTGAGCCACCCTAATCCGAGCAGCCCTAACACGGCGCCCACTACGAGCGCCCCAATCCATATTATCGTCTTTTTCATCCTATAACTCAAACGTCAAATTCAAATAAATATTGCGTCCCTTCTGTGGGATGTGGTTCCAGTCGGCGTAGGTGGCGTACTGTTTGTCGAAGAGATTCTCGACACCAGCCCTAACTATGAACTGTGAACTATGGACAAAGAACTGATACTGCGCAGCCAAGTTGACTATCGTCCAAGCCTTAGCCGCTGTCTCGCCGTACTTTGCGCCATAATTGCTTTGGCGAGCATTGCCTTTAATGGTGGCTTGCACCTGTAAACGCTGGTAATGGTATTGCAACTCGGATTGCCAACTGACGGGCGAGATAAGAGGAAGTGGATCGCCGTCGGCATCCCGTCCTGTACTATAGCTCACCTTGCCATTCCAATTTACTCGTTCTGTCAGTTGCCATTCTGCTGTCAGTGACGCATTGGCGATAGTGGCATGCGAAATGTTACCATAAACTTTTACTCCCTCAGCATCGACAGTCATAGGCGACAAACGTGTCTCGAATTGCCCGATGATGTAGTTGCTGAACAAGAAAGCATTGGCGTCAAAGGCCATTGAACAAAGGCCATTGAACAATGACCATTTCAAGGCACCATTCACCTCTACCGCCGACTCGTTCTTCAGCGAGGGATTGCCGATGTAATCGTACTGGTCGAATGTGTTGTTCAGATAGTAACCATAGGCCTCCGTCACCGTGGGAGCACGACTGCCCCAACCGGCTCCGATGGAGCAATTAAAAAAATTAAAAATAAAAAAATTGTAGTTGGCAGCGATGCGACCCGTTGTCTGATGATACGCGTCGGTCATGCCAGGGAAGAACACACGCAAGGCATGGTAGCCCTCCTCGTTGTTCAGGCGCTGCTGCTGCCACGCCACTTTGGCTGACAGGCGCAGCGACTGATGATGGGTGATACTCACGTTGTCGGTCAGAGCCACACCTGTGTTCAGTGTACCAACGTCGGGCCACGTCACCATATACATGGGTGCCGCGCCACCAGGGTACATTGTCATGTCTGCAAACAAACGGTTATAGTAGAGGTCGTAGTTTAGCGTCAGGTCATGTAGTTTGCGCGAGGTCGTCAGCAGGCTATACACACCCGCCGTCCCACTGTCGCCAGGCATATCCATGTGAATGGCTACGTTAGGACGCTTGGTGTCGTCCATCTCGTGGGTGATATGGTTGTAATAGGCCTTCGTCTCCCAACTGGCACGTGGAAAAAGGTGCTTGTACGACAGTGAGGTGATTAAGCCCTCGGCCTTAGCCACGTCCATGTTCAGGGCGGGATAGCCCACATCGGTGGCGCGGTCGAAGATGAATGTTGCCTCCAACATATCCTTCTCGGCCAATCGCAAGCCAGCATTCGTAAAGACGTTCACCTTTTGGAACTGCGAGAATTGCAGCTCCTCGCCACCTCCCACCTTGTAGTTGTCGGCATGACGATAGAAAGCGCCCGCATTGAGGTACGTACGATGGTTACTAAGTGCTGCATCGGCACCATACACCTGCATGTGACCATTCCACTCATGACCAGCCGAAAGGCTGATGTGTCGAGGATCGTTGTCGAAGCCCGCCTTGCGAAGTTTTAGGTCGAGGCTGCCACCGATGTTGCCCGTTGCCTGCGGATTGCCATCGAGACCGCTGTTCAGGCTGATGCTTTGCAAGTTTCCACTCTCCACGTACGATGTCACAGGATCCATCTTGTCCGTGCAGGCATAGAAAATCTTCATGCCGTCTATGGTCGTAGAGAGACGTTCCGTCTGCATGTTGTTCACCACAGGTTCCCAAGCATAAGAGCCACGACGAACGAGGTTCACGTTTCGCAGCTCACTCAGATGTTCATCGATGCTGGCCACCTGGCCCTTTGCCGAGTGTTTCCTTCCCCGCCCCGCCCCCGACACGATGACCACTTCGTCAAGGTTCTGAGCCTTTTCAGTGACCACCGTGTCGGACAACAATATAGTTGATAGCAAAACAGTTTCCAGCACCATTCTTATTTACATTTATACGATTTACAATTTGGTTGCGCTAACAGCCACTTCAATTAAATCGTGACTTCCCAATATAGCGAGCTATATCCGTCGCTCAAGTCGTCGCCACCAGCCACTATGTTGCCTTGGGCGTCCTTCACTATGAGATGGATACGCCAACGACCAGTCATCGTCAGATTCACCGTGCCTTGATAGCTACCATCGGCCTGCTTTGTTAGGGCTACATTGTCGGGCGACGTATGGTTACCCATGTCGGGCATGCGTGGGTCAATCTCTATAACGAACTGCTCTGGTGCCAGACCATATGGTGTTGTGGCAGGTGTGTTCTTTTTCGACACGTAAGCCGTGATTGTATTCTTGCCCGTCTTCCAATCAGAGGGGTTCACCAGCGAGAGATAATAGTTGTTGTTGTCAGCCTTGAATGACTTCAGCCACTGCTGACCTTCGGGCAGCGCGTCCACGATGATATCTGCAGCCTCGATGCCGCCATTGGCCCCCAGCACATTCACGTTGTAGCCAAGTGTCCACGAACCAGCCTCACTAGTGTTCATCACAAACGATATCCATCCGCGCTTCACGGCCAGATAGTCCTTGTTAAACGTTTCAACACTGCCGCTTACGGGCGTGCTATGCTTCATGTTCATTTTGACCATCAGCATCAACGGTGTCAAACCAGTGATGTCGAAGTTCTTAATATAGTTGCCATTCTTTTTCTTGGTAGCCACGAAGAAAATCTCGTTGTAGCCCGTGTGGAATGATCCGTTGCGCGAATAGGCGAAGATGTCGTATTTGTCGTCTATCGTCGTTGATAGTTCTGGGATAATCTTTACAGTCTGCAGGAACCTATACACCTGCAGTGCTTCCTCTGCCGAGCAGCAGTCAATATCGCCATCTATTGTAATACCTGGAATCTCAATCGCCTGACTTCCAAAATCATCATTCGAGTTGCATGAGGTCAATCCCATCAGGACTGCCGTTGCCAAAAACAATCTCATTACCTTTTTCATATCCTTAGTATAATAAAAAATTCACACTGCAAAGGTACGGCGATTTTCTCATCCCTACAATCGCCATTTCATGGCATTTCATATACCAAACGTTTGGCATGCCCCACAAGACAAAACCGCCGAAACCCCAATAAACAAGGCTTCGGCGGCGCAATTCTTATCTTGTAACCGTACCTAACTGTTCATTTTTTGATTCCCTCAAAATGAATGGTGCCAATCATCTGGCCGGCATGCAGGAAGGTGTAGTCGAGTACCAGTCTCTTGTCCTTGTACTGACCAGCGATGTCGCCTGCAACGGTGTAGAAACCATTCATGCTTGAGTAGTCTTTTAGCGAGAAGGTGATGGCCTCGTCTGTCAGGACAGCAGGAATCTTGCGCACAATAGCTCCAAGATAGGCACCTTTGCCAACGTAGAAGGTGGGTTCGTTGATGATGAGAGTGCCGTCGGTGGCATTGACCGTGACGGTAGCTGTTTCAGTACCCTTGGGAGTCACGTCGTAGCTCTGTCGCTCGCCTGTCTGCGAGATGGTCACCAGCGTACCAGTGGCTTCACCTACATACTCGCCCTCGATGGAATTGATGGTCAGGGCCTCGACAACGTCATCTTCATCGTTACTGCACGCCGTGAACGTAAAACTGGCAACGGCAGCTGCAATTAGGAATAATTTGTTTGCTTTCATATAGTTTCTGTTTTTGTGTGGGATAATAAAAGCTGGCGTACAAGCTTTTGACTGTACGCCAGCCATGGTAAGATTTACATTGTATGTGGTTAATCAATATCCAGGATTCTGGTTGATGCCGAGATCCTCGCCGTGAAGACCTGTAGGAATGGGTTGGCGATAGTGGCGACCACGTACGTTGTTGTATTTAGCCACCAGGTGATTGTGCACTTTCTGGAAGTAAGCCTCTTGATCGGAATTGTAGGTCTGTCCAAGCGAAGTTTTCCAATCGTCGGCAAAGTGTTTGTAGTTCTTTACTTGTTTCACCGAAGAAATGAGGTCCTTCCAGCGATAGCTGTTCAGCACGGAGAATTGCTCATAGGTAAACTCGTAGTCCCACTCACGTTTGATCTGCTCGAAGGTAGGAGCGCTAACGGTGGCAATACCAGCACGCTTACGCAATTGGTTGAAGGGTTCGGCAGCCTCGGTGTTGCGACCCAGCTGCACAAGGGCCTCTGCTTTGATGAGTAGCACTTCGGCATAGCGAATCTCGATGCGGTCGACTGAATTCTGGGTGATTTCCAGATTCTCAGCATCTTCGTAGCTCTGGTCTACGCCCTTACCATTAATGGGAGTATAGATGGGCGAGTAGTAGTGGTGCGTGAGTCCTGTCTCTGGATTCTTGACCTCGATGAAGTAGGTCTCTGCTAGACGCTTGTCGTTGGGTTGCTCCTTCTTCCAGTCGTCATATAGGTTGTCGTCAGCAACTTCGGTGTGGTTCTGGCTGTAGCCGTTGCCGTTCTCACCGTTCTGGAAGGGGAAGGTCCATGAGCAGTGTGTTTGGTGGTTGCCCTGTGCATCGTTTCTGTCACCATCGTGGGCAATGGTAAACAGGTGCTCGTTGGTATGGCGCTTGTTGCTTTCATACTCACGTCCCCACAACTTGTTATACTCGGGATCGAGGGCCAGTTTTCCGCTCTTAATGACTTTGTCGGCATACTCCACGGCCTTCTCCAGACGGCTGTCGGTCTTGGTGAACGCGGGGTCGGTCTGTGTGGCAGCGATGGCCTGCACCTGCTCAGCCGTCAGAGGATTGTCTCCCCATACAAGATAGGTACGTGCGAGCAGAGCCTGAGCAGCCTGTTTAGAGGGCACACGGGGGTCGCCGTTATAATCGAGCAACAGTTTTTCGGCATCGGTCAGATCGTTGACCACTTGTGTCAATACGTTGTCAATGCTCTGACGATCAGTGGTGCTGCCGCCTTCCTCAGTGAACACGGGAACCTCGCCCCACAGCTGAACTAACTTCAGATAAGCCAAGGCGCGTAAGAACTTCGCCTTACCCACGGAGGCATTATAACCATTCTGCGTCACTTTGCCCAACTTCAGTGAGTTGCTGATGGTCGTGATGGCCTCGTTGTCTTGGGCAATGCCTAAGAGCAGGTGATTGAATATCTTGATTTGGTACCATGTTGTGGGTTCCTGCTCGAAGCGGCTGTTTACGGGACCTGCCTCACTTTCTTCCCCCTCGAACGAGATGAGTTTGTTTGAGTTCAGCTCGATGATGAATGAGAACGATGATGAGAGTGGTTGCCAATGACTATAAACACCATTCACCAACGAGAGAGCACTGGCGTCGTCGTTCACCACGTTAGTTTCGTCTATTTGGTTGCCCCCGCTGTTATTGTCATCCTCATTGTCACTTGAGCAGGCCGAAAGACCTATTGTTGTTGCTACTGCCACTAAGGCTGCGAAAAGTAATTGCTTCTTTTTCATACTGAAAATCTCCTTTTACCTTTAAATTAATAATATGTAATATTTCTCTTAATCACACTGCAAAGGTACAGCGTTTTAGCCGACCATAAAATACCATCTGAACGGCATTTTGCATACCAAACAATGGGTAATCGCTTTTAAAGCGTTACATTCACGCCAAAGGTGAAAGTACGTGAAGCCGGATAAGCACCGCTGTCGGTTCCACTGCTGACCTCAGGATCGTAGCCCTTGTAAGGGGTGATGGTGAAGAAGTTGGAAGCGGTGGCGTAAACTCTTAAACTATGAACGATGAACTTAGAACTATGAACTGTGTAGCCAAACGTGAGGTTACGCAACTTCAAATAGCTGGCGCTCTGCACGTAGCGGCTATCGATGTAGCCAAAGGGACGAGCGTTAGAGGCCAGAGGCAGAGTGTTGCCGCCATTTAGAGGAGTCCATGAATTCTTGACGGTAGAAAGAACATTGTAGGAGTCGCCCGTAAGCTCCAAACGGCGCTGCAATGCGTTGTAGAGTTTGTTGCCATAGCTGCCAGCGAAGGAGGCTGAGAGGTCGAAACCACCGTAGTTGAGTTGGGTGGTGAATCCATATATGATGCTGGGCTGTATGCTTCCAAGGATGACGCGATCGTTGCCATCGATACTGCCATTGTGGTCGATGTCGGCATATTTCAGGTCGCCAGCCTTGGGTGTTTGGCCATTGACGGTGGGCAGATGGGTGACATCCTCTCCCTGCTGCACGATGCCGATGAATTGGAGTCCATAGAATGCTCCGAGAGGTTCTCCACGGCGCAAAATCTGCTGTTTGTCGGAACCTTGGATGACGTCGTTGGTGGTGCCCATATCTGTAATTTCGTTACGGTTGTAGGCAGCGTTGGCACTGACGCTCCAGTTGAGGCCCTTACGTTGCAAGAGAGTGGTGTTCACAGAGAATTCCAAACCCTTGTTAACCACGTTACCTACATTCCGCAACTGCGAGGTGACACCACTGGCGAAGCCCATTGGCACCACGAGCAGCAAATCGCTGGTCTTTTTGTGGTAAGCATCGAACACGATGTTCAGGCGACGCTTGAACAAGCCCAAATCGAAGCCAAGGTTATAAGATGCGGTGGTCTCCCACTTCAGGTTGGCGTTCGACGTGTTTTGTTTGGAGTAACTGCTGGAGCCGCCGTAGGAACCAGTGGCATAGGAGGTGGCAAATGCATAATCAGGAATCTCCTGATTACCTACTAATCCCCCCGAGAGGCGTAGTTTCAGGTAATCGATGGTCTTGACATCGCGCAAGAACGACTCTTGGTCGACATTCCACGAGAGACCTAGTGAGGGGAAATAGCCCCAGCGATGATTCTTTGAAAAACGACTGGAGTTGTCGGCACGGAAGGTGGCTGTGGCATTGTAGCGGTCGAACAGTGTGTAGTTGACGCGGGCGATGAGTGAGTTGAGTGTTGACTCAGATATGCCAGTTTGTGGAGTGTAGGTGCCCGAACCGTCGCCCAAGTTATACTGCTTCAGTGTCTCGTTGGTATAATGGTTGGTACGTATGTTACTATACGTTGAGGTCGAGGTCTGGCGTGTATAGCCCACGAGTGCATCTACATAGTTCGCCTCGCCAATGTTGCGGCTGTAGGTAGCGGTGTATTCCTGTTGCCACACATCGGTCTGTCGGTTGCCCGTTCCACCGATGCCCTGAGTGGCCAAGCCTAATGAGGTGTAGGCACCAGAAAAATAGTTTTGCGTCAGTCGCTCACTATTCAGCCCGATAGTGGCTTTCAGTGTCAGGTCGCCAATGGTGTAGCTCGTCCAAACGTTCGACAGCAGGTAGTTGTTCACGTTTTCGGCCACACTCTCCTTCAGGTCATATACTGGGTTGGCTGCATGGTCGCCAATGGCGAAGTATGCATATTCATAGGGGTTGGTGAAGTTGTAAGAACCATCTTCACGATATACGTTGATGACCGGTGGCATTAGCAGAGCATATACAAAACTATTGGTAATACCTGCCGAATAGGGAGACGAGTTGAAGACCTGCTCCTCGGTGGTGGTCAGACCCTGCTGTTTCGAGCGACCATAGGTGGCATTGACGCCGAATCTCAACCCTTTTTGCAGTTCCCACTCCACA
>JAFZCU010000117.1 GCA_017556145.1 Prevotella sp.
CACTTCGACAACGTCTCCGTGCCGATCAATGAAAACGAATTCGTCATGGGTGGCGACCACTTGGTGTTTGCCGGACAAATCAAAGACATCCTGGAGCTGCAGAATAGCCATGGTCTGGTTAAGGGTGATGAGGTGCTCAATGTCGGCCCGAAGACATTCGTTTCTACCATCATCATGATAGCGATGGTAGTGCTCTCGGCACTCAACGTAATGCCTCTCTTGCAATGCGCTTTCCTGGCTGCTGCCGCCATGCTCGTGTTCCGCTGCTGTACACCCAACCAGGCCATGAAGGCTATCAACTGGGACATTCTCATGGTGTTTGCCGCTTCGGTCGTGTTGGGACTGGCCATCCAGAAGACGGGTATTGCCGAACGGCTGGCCTTCGGCATCCTTGACGTGTGTGGCACGAACCCCATTGTGGTGATGACGGCTATCTGCTTTGTCGGCACCTTCATCACCGAGTTTATCTCGAATACGGCAGCAGGTGCCATGTTCTTCCCCATCATGTACGAGGCGGCTGAGAAACTGGGCTACGAGCCCTATCCCTTCCTCATTGCCCTAATGGTCAGCGTCAGCAGCAGTTTCGCTACGCCTATCGGTTCGCCTACCCACATGCTGGTCTACGGTCCTGGCGGTTACCGTTTCAGCGATTTCATGCGCATCGGCCTGCTGATGAACCTCATCATTCTTGCCGCCAACATCTTCATTGTCAACATCGTTTATCCGTTAACCCCTTTGCAATAATAAGGTTTCGAAATAATGATGAAGACAAGATTAAAAAAAGGAGTTAAAGCCACTTACTTTGCCGGTTGGATGATGCGATAGTTGCCGCTCAGGTGCATGAAAGCGAAGAGACGCAGCAAGCCATCGTAGTAGGCATCGAAATAGCCATCCTCGAAAGGCTCGTGCTTCGCTTTCCAAAAGGCATCGACAAATTCCTTACTCTTGTCGTGGCTGCACATCATCGAGGCAGCGGCAGTCGTAGCCACCAGACCGATGCTATGACGGAGCTTACGGAAACCACCAGCACCGAGGATCTCATTACCCTCAGGCAAGGTGCCATCTTTACGATACTGGTCCATAAACGTATCCACGCCCTGACTGTAGAAGAAATTCTGGATGGTCTCACCATACCAGCGCTGCCATTCACCATCGGCACAGCTCCACTCATAGTCGAGCGTAATATTCATAGGTACGCGCCAGGAGTCGTAGCGGAAATTGTTGTTGCCATTGCGAGGAGGAGCCTGGGGCGCACCATCCTGCTGACCCTGGGGTCTGCCGGGGAATCGGAATCCCTGTTGCTCTGAGCCGTCAAACTGGCACTGGTCACCATTCAAGGCCGTCTTCTGGTCAACACACTTGTGGAGGAACTCGCGACTCTTCTGTGCACACTCCATCCAGAACTCGCTGCGACCGTCATCACCCCATTTTGCCCAAACCTCGTAGAAGGCAGGAATATGATAGGAAGGATCGGTGAAACGCTGTCCGAAACCATCGGGCGTGAAAGTAATCAGCTTTGTCTCCGGATCGATGAGATACATCTTCTGTGGGCCCTGCTGCTGTTGGCCGCCACCGAAGCCGCCACCACCGAAGCCACCAAAGCCGCCAAAACCGCCGCCACGGGCCTCGGGCGTATATTCCTTCGGCTGGACGCAGTTCAGGATACGCTGGGCCTCAGCCTTGTAGTTGATACCCGTGTCATTACCCCAACGGTTGGAGGCGAAGATGAGAGCGGTGATGAAATACAACTCACCGTCGCTGGCGGCACCTGGAGAATTACGGGTGCCATCGGTGCGGCAGCTCCATGCAAAATAGCCCTCACGGATGCCGTCCTGGTGCTGCATATACTTCTTAGTCCAGCGCCACAGACGGTCGAAGATATCCTTCCTATCAAACTGCACGGCAATCATCATACCATAGGACATACCCTCGGTGCGCGCATCATGATTCTTGATATCGGACACATAGCCCATGGAGTCGCCGACCTCGAAATAAACCTTATTCGGGCCGAAGAAAACATCGTTGAACACTTCCTTCACCTTGGCATCGACTTCGGCCTGTGAATAGCCCATCTCCACCAGGAGGTTACGGTACTTATTGGTCTCAAACGCTCCTTTTTTCCAAGGAGTCAGCGCCATTGCGGGAATGGCCAGCAACAGCGACATCATAACAATTACTTTTCTCATAAGCGGTATATTTATCATGGTGCAAAATTACGAAGAATTACCCGTTTAAACTTTGTGAAATGTAACATAAGCTATCCATTGAGTACCATTTGGACGTTATTTACAAAGAAACAAAAGCAAACATTTGGCCGTTTGCATAATTTTTTATAAATTTGCATCATGTTTTCAATTCATAAACTAATGAAAAAATTACTATCATTACTACTGTTTTCGGGGGTGTCGCTGACAGTGTTGGCACAGAACCCCATCATTCGCGACCAGTTTACGGCAGACCCGACGGCTCGCGTATTTAACAACAAGGTGTACCTCTTCCCTTCGCACGACATCAAGCCTCCCGTCGGACAGCGACAGGACTGGTTCTGCATGGAAGACTACCACGTGTTCTCATCCGAAAATCTGACCGACTGGACAGACCACGGTGTAATCGTCACCCAGAACAAAGTGCCCTGGGTACGTCCTAACTCCTATTCCATGTGGGCGCCTGACTGCGTCGAGAAGAATGGAAAGTACTATTTCTATTTCCCCTCAGCTCCTAAAGAGGGCAGAGGCGGTTTCGGTGTGGGTGTAGCCATTGCCGACCGTCCTGAGGGACCGTACATTCCTGAGCCGGAGCCCATCAAGGGTGTCGGTGGTATCGATCCATGTGTGCTTCTGGCATCCGACGGCAATGCCTACCTCTTCTGGGGTAATGGCCGTTGCGCCAAGCTGAAGCCCAACATGAAGGAATTGGCTGATGACAATCCCAAGTCGACCGTCAAGTTCGGCAACCGCGAGATGGAGATGATTGGTGTGAACTGCCTTGAAGGTCTGCCCAACCGTCAGGCTGAAGGTCCGTTCGCTTTCGAGGCTAACGGCTGGTACTACCTCACCTATCCATACGTAAGGAACAATACTGAGGTTCTTGGCTACGCCATGAGTAAGAACCCGATGGGTCCCTATGAGTATAAGGGACTGATCATGCCTGAGCATGAGAATGGCTGCTGGACCAACCACCATAGCATCATCAACTATAAGGGTCAGTGGTATCTGTTCTATCACCAGAATGCCTTCTCACCCCGCGACGACAAGCGCCGTTCCGTACAGATCGACAAGCTGTTCTTCAATCCCGACGGTACCATCCAGGAGGTGAAGAAGACCATGCGTGGTGTCGGTATCAACAAGGCTACTGAAAAGATCGAGATCGACCGCTACAGCAGCGCCAGCGATGGTGTGACCAGCGAACTGATCGATACCGTCAATACCTTCCGCAGCTATATGGCTACTCTGCCTACGAAAGGCAGCTGGCTCAAGTATAACGACGTAGACTTCGGTGTCATCTCCGACGGCTACCTCATCATGAGTGTCAAGGCTGCCGACAACACTGAATTTGCTATCCGCGAAAAGAGTGCTACAGGCAAGGTTCTGGCCCGCATCAAACTGACGGTGAGACCACCAGAGCCTCCCGCTGGCGGTGCCGGAGGCGGTGGTGGAATGCCTATGATGCGTTTCAACCGTGACCAGCGCAACCAGTGGCTCACCCAGACCGCTACGCTCGACTACGTTCCCACAGGCGTGACCGACCTCGTGATTACCAACGAAGGCGAAGGTGCACTCAGCGTGGACTATGTCCGCTTTAAGAACCGTCCGAAGTACTTCTCAGCAGTAACTACTCCGACAGCCCAGCCTGATGCAGAGGGCTTCATCCACCGTTGGTTGCTCCTGGAGCCTATCACCAAGCCCAACAGCGGTAATACCGTGTTTACCGACAGTTATCTGCGTGAGCACTTCAACAGAGAGTATTTCAAGGGTCAGCAGACCATCATTCCGAAGAATGGCCAGAAGGTACAGGCCGTGTTCAAGCAGGAGCAGGCTCCCGCAGGCTTCGGCCGTGGATTCGGTGGCCAGCAGCAGCCCGCACAGCCCGAGGTTAAGACCGTGAAGCAGACCCTTACCTGGCATGCCCTCGACAGCGAGAACATGAACGTGAAGCTCTTCCGCTTCGCTGAGAAGTATGGTGAGGAGATCTACGGTGTGCTCTTCTGGGCCGTGACCATCATCGAGTGTGACGAGGACATCGAGAACGTCCGTCTGGCCGTTGGTTCCAACTCCGCTTCTATGTGGTGGCTGAATGGCGAGGAGACGCTGTTGCTCTCCGGCGACCGCCGTATGGTGAAGGACGACGCCATGTCGAACCGCGTCACCTTGAAGA
>JAFZCU010000118.1 GCA_017556145.1 Prevotella sp.
GTCGAGGTGACAGGACTCGAACCTGCGACAGCCTGGTCCCAAACCAGGAACGCTACCAACTGCGCTACACCTCGATTTTTCTAAGCGGGTGCAAAGGTACTAAGAATAATTGATAATGGAAAATGGATAATGGATAATTATTTGGAGGTTCACATTTTTTAACAGCTCACCCACCATTATCCGCTCGAGCTCTGCTCGCTTGCTACCGAAGGGACGCAAGAATTATCAATTATCAATTGTCCATTATTTTATAATCCCTTGCTCAACGAAGATCTTCTTCAGGGCCACCACCGAGCGGTCTACCTGCTCCTTGGTATGCGTAGCCATGAGGGCATAGCGTACGAGGGTATCCTGAGGTGCACATGCTGGCGGGATGACGGGATTGATGAACACACCGGCCTTGAAGGCGAGTGCCGTCACCAGGAACGTCTTCTCCACATCGCGCACATACAGCGGGATAATCGGGCTCTCGGTATCGCCGATCTCGAAGCCTTCCTCACGGAAACGCTTCAGGGCATAGTTGGTAACATCCCACAGAGCCTGGATGCGCTCGGGCTCGCTCTGGATGATATGCAGGGCGGTCATGGCAGCAGCCGTGGCGGCGGGGGTGTTCGAAGCCGAGAAGATATAGGTGCGGCAGGTGTGACGCAGATAATTGATGGTGTCCCAGTCGGATGCAATGAATCCACCGATGGATGCCAGCGACTTCGAGAAGGTTCCCATGATGAGGTCTACTTCGTCGGTCAGTCCGAAATGATCGCACACGCCCCTACCCTGTTTGCCGAAGACACCGATGCCGTGGGCCTCGTCGACCATCACCGAGCAGTTGTATTTATGCTTGAGTTCGATGATCTCAGGCAGCTTGGCAAGGTCGCCCTCCATGGAGAACACACCGTCGATGACAATCAGCTTGATGGCCTCCTGAGGCAGCTTCTGAAGCACGCGCTCCAGGTCCTGCATGTCGTTGTGCTTATAATGCAGCTGCTTGGCAAAGGCCAGACGGCGGCCGTCAACAATCGATGCGTGGTCGCGGTCGTCGCAGATCACATAGTCATCCTTGCTCAAGAGTGCGGGAATCACGCCCTGGTTGACCGAGAATCCTGTAGAGAAGCACAGGCAGTCGTCTTTGCCGATGTACTCGGCGATTTCCTTTTCGAGCTGAACATGCAGGTCGAGCGTTCCGTTGAGGAATCGGCTGCCTGCACAGCCAGAACCGTATTTGTCGAGCGCCGCCTTGGCTGCATCGATGATACGCTGGTCGCCTGTCAGACCCGTATAAGCATTCGATCCGAACATCAGCACCTTATGGCCGCCCATTTCAACTTCAGTCCCCTGCTTGCCCTCAATGGCACGAAAATATGGGTACACATCGGCCTCCATGTACTTCTGAGGTTCACGATAATGCTTGAATCTTTCTTGTAACTGTCCCATTCCGATAGGTAAGTTTTTTACTATATTTTTATTTCAAGCTGCAAAGTTACACATTTTTTGGCAAATCGTGCAAGAAAATCTTAATAAATGTGGTTTTAATCGTTTTTTCTTGAATATTTCATGCATTTTTCACCGGATTTTCGTACTTTTGCATCGTAATTATGAAGAAAAGGATAACATTTATCATCAACCCGATATCGGGCACTCATTCGAAGGAGGAGATACCACAGATCATCGAATCGGTGCTCGACCATGAACAATTCACACCCGAACTGCGCTTCACCGAATATGCCGGACATGCCTCCGAGATAGCCCATGAATGCACCGAAAAAGGTCAGGACATCGTGGTGGCCGTAGGTGGCGACGGTACGGTGAACGAGGTGGCGCGCTCACTGACACACACGGATACCGCCCTCGCCATCGTGCCCTGCGGCTCTGGCAACGGCCTGGCGCGGCATCTCTGTCTGCCCCTCGATGTCAAGAAGGCCATAGAGACCATCAATGCCTGTAAGATCGAGGCGTTTGATTATGGCGTGATCAACGACCTGCCTTTCTTCTGCACCTGCGGCATGGGCTTCGATGCGTTTATCTCGCTGAAGTTTGCCGAAGCAGGCAAGCGCGGCCCTATCACCTATGTGGAGAACGTGCTGAAGGAGGGGCTGAAATACAAGCCCGAGACCTACGAGGTATCGGATGAAACGGGCGCGAGACGCTACAAGGCCTTCCTGATAGCCTGCGCCAATGCGTCGCAATACGGCAATAATGCCTATATCGCCCCAGGGGCCACGATGAAGGACGGCGAGATGGACGTGGTGATCATGGAGCCGTTTGATGTGCTCGACGCCCCGCAGATAGCCGCCGACCTGTTTATGAAGACCTTCGGCAACAACTCGAAGATCAAGACCTTCCGTGCCAAGCGCATTCATATCCACCGCAAGGAGCCGGGTGCCATCCACTTCGACGGCGACCCTATCATGACCGATGCCGACATCGACGTGCATATTGAGCACGAGGGCATCCGGATCGTGACCAATCCAGAGGCCATCGAGGATGCCAGCCAGCCGAACTTCCTCCTGAATGCCTTCAGCGACTTCTTTAATAATATTAATAATGTACGTGAGGACATCGAGAAACGTGGCAAGCGGATACAACGGGTGAACAAGGTGATGCTGAGGAAGCTTACGAAGCTTTAGAGTTGAAAGTTGAGAGTTGAAAGTTGAGAGTTGAGGTGATATGTGGCAGATGGGAGTGGTGATGATAGTGCTGGTGCTTTCGGCTGGATATGTCGGATGGCGGGTGTATCGGTCGTTCAGAAGCGATGCAAAGCCCTGTTGTGGGTGCGAGGGATGTCCGCTAAAAGGCCCCCATTGCGCGGATAAATGCCACGAAAAATGCAGCGAAAAACAGAAATCTTAATAGTGTTTGGGGGGGCGTAAAATCCCGCCTTGTGTTAAAATATGTTGTGCGGTAGCAAATTCTTCACTCTACACTCTTCACTCTTCACTTTTTTTTGTACCTTTGCACCCGCATTTGAAATAAAGGTGCGTTGATCTTCGATCGACCCACCTTCGCTCAGAAGAGCTGATGCGAGCATCGCTCTTCACTCGCTTAAACGGTGCGTTGGATGAGTGGCTTAGTCTACGGTCTGCAAAACCGTCCACGGCGGTTCGAATCCGCCACGCACCTCAGAGGCAAAAAAGATCCCCAACCGAAAGGCTGGGGATCTTTGTTATTCGCCATCGAAGAGATTGCCGATTTCGGCTATCTCGTCTTCATCAAACCATTTCGAGAGCCGTTTCCTGGCCTTTTCCTGAATCTCGGGGTCGATGTCTGTCCATACCTTCTTCAGTACATAGAGCAGCACGGCAAGGTCGTCGGTGAGGCCTGCGATGGGAATAGCATCGGGAATGGCATCGAGCGGACTGATCATATAGCCCAGGGCACCGATGATGATGGCCTTGTCCTTCTTGCTTACCTTGTCGCTTTGCAGCGTGTAGTAGAGAATCAGGGCCGCATAGACGAGCTTGGCACCTGCACGCTTGGCAATACGTGAAATCTTTTCTGCGAAGTCTCTTTTCGAGAACTTCCCGCCATAGTTCATAAAATCGGGTAATTCCATATTCTTTTAATTTTTCTGAGTATTCGGAGTATTCTGAGTATTCTGAGTTATCGGAGTATTCTGATTGATTCGGATGATGCGGATGCCGGTGTGAGAGGGATGCT
The DNA here is from genome assembly GCA_017556145.1 of Prevotella sp. Lineage (GTDB taxonomy): Bacteria > Bacteroidota > Bacteroidia > Bacteroidales > Bacteroidaceae > Prevotella. The sequence goes on from JAFZCU010000118.1 coordinate 3,655, forward strand.
TCTGAAGATACTGATAGAGCGTCATGGGCTCCTCGATGACCTTCTTGTGCAACTGCGAGGCGTTGAGCAGATGAAGTCCATCCTGACGCCATACGGCAAAGCCCAGATGGGCAATGTCGAGTCCGGGCTTGTTGCAGGTGATGGCAATGATGTCGCCATCGTGGATGGCTTCACGCATCGCCTTGGTATCCTTCACCTCCGATTTGGGGATGAAGCGGAACTTCTGTCCGGTAATGCGCTCCTCCATCTTGCGGATGTCGGGCACATACTCGGGATGCGCCTTCAGGGCCTTGTAGCTCTGAGGGTGCTCACTCATATAGCTGACCTTGACGGTTTGTATCGCGGTGAATGGCGGATTGGGCTGCTGGATTTCACTGACGATGCCTGCCTTTTGATTGGTGACAATCCAATCGGTGAAATAATGGATGCGCGAGGTGTATTTGTCGATGATGCCATTGTAATAGCGCATGTTGCGGAGATTATCCTGGAAGGCCGCGAAGGTGAACTGCTTCTGATAGGCGCAGCGTGTGAGGGCCGTGACGGTCTCCACCAAGGTGGTGCAATCAAGCTCACTGACATTGATAACGAGCTGCTCATCATCGTTGACCTCGAGGGTGTATGCCACGTAAGGCACATCGAGAAACTTGCGGGCAAAGAAGAGCGGGAAACAGGTATCGGCTGGCTTCTGAGAGGCCTCTTTGAGCAGGGTTTCGAGGAGGATGCGGTAGTCGGGCTTCTTGGAATTATCGGAGTACTCGGAGTTTTCGGAGTAATCAGAGTTTTCTGAGTAATCTGAGTAATCGGAGTAATCAGAGTAATCGGAAGACTCGGATGAGGGGGCTGCTGGCTTCGAGACACCACCATTGGCACACGACTGCAGAGGCCAGATGAGGGCGCAAATGGCAAGCAACAGGATGATATGGGAATAATGCTTCATTTCTTTTCGGATTTAGAATTTGCCGAGAATACGATCCATGGCCCAGTTGACGGGCGTGGCCGATACACTCGTACAGGTGCAGACACCGATGCCCTGCAACTGCTCGATGACATTCTTGATGATGGGATACTGCACATACGGCGGATTAGGCACCGTGATCTCCTGATCGCCCTCGCTCGTCTGCAGGCGAATGGGCTTGTAATCGAAGATGGAGAAGCAGACCAAGCCCTCGGTGCCGATGATCTCAATGCAGTCTTCACGCGCACTCTCATGCGCCACATAGCACCACGAGCCACTGCCTGGCAAGCCGTTCTCAAACTGGAAGCAGGCGCTCACGGAATCCTCAGCCTCGTAATAGCCGCCACGATTGCTACAGATGCCTCGAGCTTCGAGAATCACGCCGAACATGTGTTGCAGGAGATCGAGCTGGTGAGGGGCCATATCGTAGAAATAACCGCCACCCGCAATCTCCGGGCGCAGACGCCATGGCAGCTCATCACCATTCCTGATGGCCTCGGCATCAACAGCACGAAGGGGCTCCGTATAGCGCACCTGAACATTGATAATACGGCCTATAGCACCACTTTTAACAATATCGAAAACTTTCTGAAAATAAGGCAGATACCGACGATAGTAAGCCACAAAGCAAGGTACGCCCGTCTGCTCTGAGATACGATTGATACGGGCACAGTCTTCATAGCTCGATGCCAGGGGTTTCTCCACATACACGGGCTTGCCAGCCTTCATGGCCATGATGGCATAGGTGGCATGACTTGATGGCGGTGTGGCCACATAGACGGCATTGACATCGGGATCATCGATGAGTTCCTGGGCATCGGTGTACCATTTGGGCACCCCATGCTTAACGGCATAGGTTCGTGCACGGCGCTCTGTACGGCTCATGACAGCCACCACGCTTGAGCCCTCCACCTCGCTGAAGGCTGGGCCGCTTTTGGTCTCCACCACCTCACCGCAACCGATGAATCCCCACTGCAATATCCTCATATTTTATAATTTTGGTGCAAAGATACTTATTTAAATTTAAAATTAAGAGCGCGGCAGCATTTTTTTCACTGTTCACTCTTCACTTTTCACTTCTTTTTCGTAACTTTGCACGTTGAAAAGTAATACAAAACGCGAAATTATGGAGAAAGAAAAAGACGATATCCTCTTGAAAGTGCGCAGTAGCCGGGGTTGTATCAGCGCTGGCTACAGGTTGTACACAGGTCATTTCAAGCATATCTTCAGATATTCGTGGGTGGCAGCCCTCATCTATGCCCTGTTCTGTAGTGTAAGCGGTGCCATGATGATCATGGTTCCCAGACTGATGCCCATCACAGCGGCCATCCTCATTATCGTGGAGTGCCTATTTGCATCGTACGGCTTCAGCGTGCTCAAGCAGCACCAGACCTACGGCAGCATCCGCAGGCCCACCAAGTGGTTCAGCATCGATACCCATATCTTCGTCCGTACCATCAAGTGCTGGCTCTGTATGTTGCTGATCTACCTTCTGGCCGGTGCCATTATCGCAGGAATGAGCGTCATTGCCGTCAAGTATCTGTCGGATTCAGCCTATACCGCCGTGGGATTCTTCACCTTAGGCAGTCTTGTGATTCTCTGTCTGCTGTTGCCGCTGGCATATATCTCAACGCGCTATGTGCTGAACGACGGCATCGGTTTCTGGAAACAGTTCAAGATCGGCTATGGTGTCGGCATGCGCCGCTGGGGCTTCATCTTCATCGTTGTGCTCGTGGCCGCCATCGTCGAACTGTTGCTGCTGATGCTCCTCTCGCTACCGGCTACCATCCTCTCAATCGCCAATACGCAGTCGATGTTCGGTGTGGCAATGGGTGATCCCTATGCCTTACCCTCGTATATGCCGGAATTGGCCGCAGGCACCTTCCTGATCATCGGATTCCTGCAGGCTTACGTGATGCTTTCCTTCTTATTCCCCATCTATTATATGTACGGATCGATTGACGCACAGGAACAAGAGAAACAAGACTTTAACAAACAACAGCAATGAAAAGACTATTGTTTATAGACCGCGACGGTACGCTGATTGAAGAGCCTGCCGACGAACAGATTGATGCCTTTGAGAAGCTGAAGTTCACCAAGGGTGTGTTCCGTAATCTGCACTTCATCCGCGAGCATACCGACTTTGAGCTCGTGATGGTGAGCAATCAGGACGGTCTGGGTACGGATGCCTTCCCTGAGGACACCTTCTGGCCCGTTCAGAACTTCATCCTGCAGACATTGGAGAGTGAAGGCATCACCTTCGATGAGATACTGATCGACTCGCATTTTCCAGAGGACAATGCACCCACGCGTAAGCCCAATACCGGCCTCGTGAAGAAATATATGAACGACCCTGAGTATGACATTGCCAACAGCTATGTGATCGGTGACCGCGAGACGGATCGGAAGTTTGCGGAGAATATCGGCTGCAAGGCGTTGATCCTCTCGGATGAGGGCATGTCGTGGGATAAGATCAGCGAACTCTTGTTTGCCGGAGAGCGCACGTCTGAGGTGCGCCGTACCACCAAAGAGACTGATATCCACATCAAAGTGAATCTCGATGGGACGGGAAAATGCGATATCGCTACAGGATTGGGATTCTTCGACCACATGCTGGAGCAAATCGGCAAGCACGGCAGCATTGACCTGCTCATCCATACCAAAGGCGATCTCGAGGTGGATGAGCACCATACCATCGAAGATACGGCCATCGCACTTGGGGAGTGTATCCTCACGGCGCTTGGCGACAAACGGGGTATTGAGCGCTATGGCTATTGTCTGCCGATGGATGACTGTCTGTGCAGTGTGGCCCTCGACTTCGGCGGCCGCCCCTGGCTGGTATGGGATGCTGAGTTCACACGTGAGAAAATCGGTGAGATGCCTACAGAGATGTTTCTGCACTTCTTCAAGAGTCTGTCGGATGCCGCGAAGATGAATCTGAACATCAAGGCCGAAGGGCAGAACGAGCACCATAAGATAGAGGGCATCTTCAAGGCCCTCGCACGGAGTCTGAAAATGGCAGTCCGACGTGATATCTATCACTACGAACTGCCAAGTACGAAGGGGATGCTTTAAGGCGTCCCTTTATTTTTTGTCCTCTTTCGGAACAATCAGCTTTTCACCTGTCTGCTTGAGAATCTCACGGGCATATTCTTTGGGATAGCCGGGACGCTCCACACGGGCACCACCACCCCACTTGTTGCGCTTGAAGGTGCCGTCGGCATTGGTGGGCTTCACTACCATATCGTTGTATTTCACAATCAGGAAGAAAGCCAACTGGCGCCAACGCTCAATCATCTCGTCACCCTTCTGACAACTGTAGTCGGTGAGATATTTAATGCGGGCATCGCCTTCAAGCGAATGTGCCTTCACCTCGATCTGCGACTGCAAACGGTCGTAGGAGGCATCAAGCGAATCACGCACGGCTTCCAGCGACGGGAACATCAGGGAATATTTGGGATAGACCATGTTGCTCACCCAGTTGCATACCCAGAAAGCATTATCCATCGAGAAGGTAACATCGTCGGCACCCTCGCCTGAGAAGCAGAGGGGCAATCGTGTGATGCAGGAATACATCGGGGTATAGGCCACCATATTGCCATCGTCGTTGCCAAACCAGAAGCAGCCGCCAATTTCACGTGGCAACCAGGAACGCATCTGTGAGATGAATGAGAAAGCGGTCTGGAAGGTGGAGATGGGGCGCTCGTTGAACATGCTCTTATCATCGAGCTTATACGACAGCGGTGAGAGACGATAAGGCATCTGATAGATACCGCCGCCGATGTCGGAGTCAAGTGCAAAAGGTGTGCCCTCATAATGGTCACGCATGGCGGCACGAATGTCCTGAATGCTCACCTTCTTGTTGGGGATAATCCACAAAGGCATCGGCTCGGCATTCTTCACCTTACCTTCGGCATAGGGCACATAGCGTGAGAAATCGTCAGAGAAACGGTTGAAGAAGCTCCATACACGGGCCTCACAATAGCGGCGACCAGAGAAGTCGGGCTCGGCATAGGCGGCATTGTAGGAGAAATCAGCATCCTTGCCCTCGAACCAGCCCATCGTACGGGCATATTTCACGACATTGTCGGAATAAACCACGAGATTTGGAACGGACTTCTTACCGTCAAGGGGATACTTCTTCAGCAGATCTTTCATCTTCACCGCCGTATAGCGGCCATCGAGGAACTGCGTGATACGACTCTGATTGGCGTGAGCCGCGATGGCATCATCGGGAATACGGACAGCCACCCACACGGTGCGCTCCTTGGACTTATCACGGTCAGGGCCGCAACCCATCATCTCGAGCATCCAGGCTTCGTTAGGATCGGCCACAGAAAAGGTCTCGCCCTCGGAATAATAGCCGTATTGCTCAACGAGCTGCGTCATAATCTGCAAAGCCTCACGGGCGGTCTTGGCACGCTGGAGGGTGATATAGATCAGCGAACCGTAGTCGATGATACCTGTGGAATCAACCATCTCCTCACGGCCTCCAAAGGTGGTCTCACCAATGGTGACCTGCCACTCGTTGGAATTGCCGATCACATTCCAGGTCTCAGCAGCCTCAGGAATCTCACCCAGATACTTGTTGGTGTCCCATTCATATACCTTCCGCATATCACCAGGCTGATGCTTGGCGGCAGGATAGTGATAAAGGGGCATAAAAGCACCGAAGGAGTCGGCATTATAGGTCACAAAGACAGACCCATCGCTGCTGGCTTTCTTTCCCACGATAAAATTCGTACACGCCGACGCTGTTGAGAAAGACAAGACAGACAAAAGAACAATTACTATTTTTCTCATAAACTATTTAATTTCTGTCAAAAACTCAGCACGCCTTGAATGACATATCAAGGCCTTTCACAGAGTGTGTGAGGGCACCTACGGAGATGAAGTCAACACCCTGCTCGGCATAGTCGCGAATGGTATCGATGGTGATACCCCCACTCGACTCCGTTTCAAAGCGACCGCCGATAATATCCACAGCCTTCTTCGTGTCGGGCACACTAAAGTTATCGAGCATGATACGGTCCACGCCACCATGATCCATCACCTGCTGCAATTCATCGAAGCTACGCACCTCGATCTCTATCTTCAGGTCAAGGCCCTTTTCTTTCAGATAGGCATGACAACGATCGATGGCATTTACAATACCTCCTGCAAAGTCGACATGGTTATCCTTCAGCAGTATCATATCAAAAAGGCCGATGCGATGGTTACAGCCACCGCCGATCTTAACAGCCTGCTTCTCGAGCATACGCATGCCAGGGGTGGTCTTGCGGGTGTCGAGCACACGGGTATGGGTACCCTTCAGGCGCTGCACATATCTGTCGGTCATCGTGGCAATACCGCTCATGCGCTGCATGATATTCAGCATCAGACGCTCCGTCTGTAACAGCGAACGCACCTTACCAGTGACCACCATAGCGATATCACCTTTCTTCACACGGCTGCCATCACCCATCAACACCTCTACCTGCATGGTGGGATCAAAACGATGGAACACTTCCTTTGCAATCTCGACACCAGCCAGGATACCATCCTCCTTGATCAGCAGGTGTGACTTGCCCATCGCATCCTCAGGGATACAGCAAAGCGTGGTATGGTCACCATCGCCGATATCCTCGGCAAACGACAAGTCAATGAGCCTGTCAACCAATTCTTCTACACTCAGCATAACATCATCCTTTTAGAAATACAAGGCAAAACCAAGCTTCAGTCCGAGGCCGCTGTAGTCGCTGCACTTGGTACTCAGCTCATAGTAAACCTCAGGCTCAATGGTGATGTGCCTGGAGAGGAAGAAAGCATAACCCACATTAGCCTCGGGCAGGAAATCGTCAAAGCCTGACGTATGGGCATATTTGCCACCGACACCCACGTAGATACCGTTCTGCTCGATATAATAGCGCAGACCGGCACCCAGACTAAAGGCAGAATGGCCATAAGTACCGTTGTTGTAGCCCAACTTACCAGTGATCATCCAGTCGTCGACGAGCAGATAACCGGCCTTGACATCCAGATTCATGTTCCATTCAGAACCCTTATGATAACTCAGGTCAAATCCGGATGCGGAGGCACCAATCATTACCTTGCCCTGATAGAATACTTTCTCAGGACTGTTCAGATACTGGGCATTTGCACACACTGCCATCATCAGGCCGATGGCTGCCATCAATAGTTTCTTCATAAATAAATTATTGTATTTTTTTAGTTTCTTTCTTATACCAGCAGGCAAACCATATAATGGCCACCAACAGACAGGCGCCGCCCAATGAATAGCCTAACGGCTCTGGCAGATAGAAGGCCTGTTTGGAGATAAAGAGGAAGGTGGAGCAGACGGTGGTCATGAAGAGGGCCGGTATCAACGTAATCCAGAAGGGTTTCTTGTGACGCACGAGATAGACGGTCAGTGTCCAAAGCGTGAACACGCTCAAGGCCTGATTACTCCAGCCGAAATACTGCCAGATGGTATTGAAACCATCGGGATTCTCAATCTGCCAGACGAGCATTGCAATCGAACAAATAAACATCGGAATACAGATCATCAGTCGCTTGGCAATGGGGCGCTGATCCAGCTTCAGCCATTCAGCCACAATCAGACGGCCAGAACGGAAGGCTGTATCACCCGAAGTAATCGGAGCAGCCACAACACCCAACATGGCCAACACGGCACCAGCCACACCCAGCCAGTCGTTACATACAAGGTTCACCACAGCCGGTGCTGAAGTATGGAAACCTGCTGTCGCATTGGCAATCAGTGTATAGCCAGGAGCCGGATCGCCATAGAAGAACCACGAGGCTACCGTTGCCCATATCAGGGCTACAATACCCTCGGTAATCATGGCACCGTAGAAGATAGGACGACCCATCTTCTCACTCTTCACGCAACGGGCCATCAGCGGACTCTGCGTCCCATGGAAGCCGGAGATGGCTCCACAGGCTATCGTAATAAAGAGAGCCGGGAAGATGTTATCCTTCCAAGTATCGGGCTCTGTCGCTGCACCCATATTATAGAAGTTGGTCCATAGTTCCGGTACCGTTGGCCAGTGGAGGAAAAGCCAGATCATCAGGGCGCCCGCCATAAACAACAGCGAGAAAGCGAACAGCGGATACACCTTGCCAATGATCTTGTCGATAGGCAGCATCGTGGCAATGATATAATAGCAGAATATGATGATCACCCACATCATGGTCTCGCCACCGATGCTATGAAGGATCTCTGCAGGCGAATAGACGAACACCGTTCCCACCATGATCAACAACAACACGGTAAACACGAGCATCACACTCTTTGTGGTCTTACCCAGATAGTGGCCTATCAACTGCGGAAGGCCTGCACCATCGTGGCGCATGGAGAGCATACCCGACAAGTAATCGTGAGTAGCACCCGCAAAGATGCATCCGAAGACAATCCACAGATAAGCCACCGGACCGAACTTCGCGCCCATGATGGCACCGAAAATAGGTCCTGTGCCTGCAATGTTCAAAAACTGAATCATGAAAATCTTCCAGTTCGGAAGCACGATGTAATCGAGGCCATCAGCCTTGGCCACAGCAGGCGTTACACGGTCATCGGGTGCAAACACACGCTCTACAAAGCGGCCGTAAAGCAGATAGCCTAACACAAGAGCCACGAGGCTCACCAAGAAAGTAATCATTTCTTTTCTACTATTTAGATTAAAACTTGTTGCAAAAGTACAAAATAATTGTGAATTGTGAATTATGATTTGTGAATTATTTAGTAACTTTGCAGCAAATTTTAATAAAATACATCATTTTGAGAAAGATTCTTCATTTTTTTCTGTTGCTTGCCATAGCTATCAACATGCAGGCACAGACGCCTAAATACGAGGTACGCGCCGTCTGGCTCACCACCATCGGAGGAATCGACTGGCCACATTCATTTGCCAATAGCACCTCATCCATCCAGCGTCAAAAACAAGAACTGACAACTATTCTCGACCAACTCCAACAGGCTAATATCAATACGGTGTTATTACAGGCTCGTGTCCGTGCTACCACCATCTTCCCCAGTAGCCGTGAGCCTTGGGATGTCTGTCTCTCCGGCAAGGCTGGTGTGTCACCAGGCTATGATGCCCTGCAGTTTGCTATTGACGAGTGTCACAAGCGGGGTATGCAGTGTCATGCGTGGATTGTCACCATCCCAGTGGGGAAATGGAACAGCTACGGCTGCAAACAATTGCGCCAGAAATATCCGAAACTCATCGTCAAAGTAGGCGACGAAGGCTATATGAATCCCGAGAAGAGCGAGACTGGCGATTATCTGGCACAATTCTGCCGTGAGGTAACACGACGTTATGATATCGATGGCATTCACCTCGACTATATCCGCTATCCGGAAACCTGGAAACTGAAGGTCAGCCGTACCCAAGGCCGACAGTATATCACCAATATCGTTCGTAAGATCTATCAGGCTGTGAAGGCCGAGAAACCTTGGGTCATGCTCTCGTGTTCGCCCATTGGTAAATATGATGACCTCGCACGCTACAAGTCAGGGGGATGGAATGCCAACACCACCGTCTGTCAGGATGCTCAGGGTTGGCTTCGCGACGGACTCATGGACGCCCTCTTCCCGATGATGTATTTCCAAGGTAATAATTTCTTCCCATTTGCCGTCAACTGGAAGGAGTTTGCCTATGGCCGTATCATTGCGCCTGGCCTTGCTGCCTATATGCTTCACCCCAAGGAAAGAAACTGGCCACTTGAGGTGATGCAGCGCGAGATGTATGTCATCAGAGAACAAGGACTCGGACAGACTTTCTTTAGATCTAAATTCCTGACAGACAATACAAAAGGCCTATATACCTTCACGAAAGACTTTAACATGAATCCAGCGCTCATTCCACCGATGACCTGGTATGGTAAACCCTCACCTTCAGCACCTCCCAAAATCCAGTTACAACGTGGCATGACAACAGATATGATGGTTTGGGAACAGCCTCGCGATTATTCCGGAGGCGACTACCTTATTTATAATATATATGCATCGGCCGACTATCCTGTCGACATCACAGATGCCAGCAACCTGATCAGCACCCGCCAGCGTAGCAATCATATCACGGTGAAACATGGCGGACGACAGCTCAACTACGCAGTGACAGCCGTCGACCGATATGGTAATGAGAGCCCTGCCATACAGACCGTCAAACCGGTTGCGCCGCTCCGGAAGGTCGACTTTAGAGAACTCATTGTGGGCAAATCACGAAAAAGAACCAAAAAAAGATGATTATGCAACGAAAAGACAAACGACATTCACAAAATATGCGTATCTTTGCAAACGAATTTAAAAACTAAATACATAACAATATGGAAAGAACTTGGAGATGGTTTGGCAAGAAGGACAAGATCACTCTTGCACAGTTGAGACAAATCGGCGTTGAGGGCATTGTAACCGCCCTGCACGACGTACCCTTAGGAGAGGTGTGGACACGAGAGAAAATCCGCGATTTGCGCGAATACATCGAGAGCTACGGCATGCGCTGGAGCGTGGTTGAGAGCCTGCCGGTAGTTGAGACCATCAAGTACGGCGGTCCTGATCGCGACCACCAGATCGAGGTCTACAAGGAGAGTCTCCGCAACCTCGCAGCCGAGGGCATCCACTGCATCTGCTACAACTTCATGCCCGTACTCGACTGGGCCCGCACCGACCTGTTCCACGATAATCCCAACGGTGCCACGAACCTCTATTTCAACTATGCCGAGTTTGCTTACTTCGACATCTATATCCTGAAGCGCCCAGGTGCTCGCGAGGAGTGGGAGAAATTCCAGTTCCCCGAGGGATGGGGCAAAGACCGCAGTGTCATCGCCGAGTGCGACGAACTGGCCAAGACGATGACGCCAGAGAAGGACCACAAGCTGGTGGAGAACATCGTCATCAAAACGCAAGGTTTTGTGAGTGGCAACTTCAGCGAGAACGACGAGGCTCCCGTACAGAAGTTCCGTGAGTTCCTCGATCTCTACAAGGGTATCGACAAGGCCAAGCTTCGCGCCAACATGAAGTACTTCCTCGAGGCTATCATGCCTGTCTGCGAGGAGTGCAACATGAACATGTGTGTTCACCCCGACGATCCCCCCATCGAGATTCTCGGCCTGCCACGCATCGTTCGTACCGAAGAGGATATCCAGTGGTTCCTCGATGCTGTGCCCAACAAGCATAACGGACTCACCTTCTGCGCAGGTTCACTTTCTGCCGGCGCCTATAACAATGTGGTTGAGCTGGCCAAGAAGTTTGCACCACGCACCCACTTCGTTCACCTACGTTCGTGCCACATCTTCCCCAACGGCGACTTCACCGAAGCCTCTCACTTAGGCGGACGTGCTGATCTGATTGAGCTCTGCCGCATTTTCGAGAAGGAGAATCCGGAGTTACCCATGCGTGTGGATCACGGTATGACCTTCACCGATGAGCCTGGTGGCATCATGGACGAGAGCAGTCATGGCCACAATGCCGGCTATACTTTACTCGGACGTATGTTCGCCCTCGGTCAGGTACAGGGTATCCTCGCTACCGTTGACCGTGAACTTGGCATCGAATACAAGCAGCCTGGCTTCTTCGATTAAACTCAGAATACTCAGATTACTCAGAATACTCAGATTACTCAGAATACTCAGATTACTCAGAATACTCAGATTATTATGAAACTGTATGATATTTTTAGCGGTCAGTACAATGCCGCAGAGTGGGAAGCCAAAGGCTATGAGCTTCCTAAGTTCGATATCAAGGCCGTACGCGAGAAAACGGCTAAAGAACCCACGTGGGTACACTTCGGAGGCGGCAACATCTTCCGTGCCTTTCCTGCTGCCATCCTCAACGACGCCCTGAACACAGGTAAATACGACCGAGGCGTCATCGTGGCAGAGACCTTCGATTTCGAGGTCATCGACAAGGCCTATGCACCCTACAACAACCTCTCGCTCTGTGTAAACCTTTGCTCTGACGGTTCTATCGAGAAGAAAGTCATAGCCTCAGTGACCGAAGCCCTGAAAGCCGATCCGCAGTTCCCCGACTGGAACCGACTGGTTGAGATTTTCAAGAATCCATCGCTGCAGATGATTTCCTTTACTATCACCGAAAAGGGCTATACCTTCAACGATGCCGATCTGGCTCGCGGGCTTAAGCCTGTATTCGCTATGGGAAAAGTGTGCGCATTGTTGTTGGAGCGCTATAATGCCGGACAGCTGCCACTTACCGTGCAGTCGATGGATAACTGCTCACATAATGGCGACAAGGTGAAGGCTGGTGTCTTTGCCTATGCTGAGCGTTGGGTGAACGACGGACTCGTGCCAGCTGCCTTCCTCGACTATCTGAAGGACGAGAAGAAGATTACATTCCCCTGGTCGATGATCGACAAGATTACGCCCCGTCCGCATGAGAAAGTAAAGGAACTGCTTGCTGCCGACGGCTTCGAAGACAACGACTACATTGAGACCGAGAAGCACACCTTCACCGCTCCCTTTGTGAACGCTGAGGAAGTGCAGTATCTGGTCATTGAGGACAACTACACCAACGGCCGTCCCCCACTCGACCTTGGAGGTGCCCTCTACACTACCCGAGAAACGGTGGATAAGGTGGAGACGATGAAGGTGACCACCTGTCTGAATCCACTCCATACAGCTATGTCCATCTATGGCTGCATGCTCGGCTATACCCTGATCTCTGCTGAGATGGCCGATGAGGATCTGCGCCCGTTTATCCAGAAAATCGGATATATGGAGGCCATGCCCGTTGTCGTAGACCCAGGCGTATTGAATCCTTACGAGTTCATCGGTGCCGTCATCAACCGCCGTCTGCCCAACCCCTTCATGCCCGATGCGCCGCAGCGTATCGCCATGGATACGAGTCAGAAACTGCCTATCCGTTTCGGTGAGACATTGAAGAAATATGTGGCCCGCGGGCTCGACAAGTCCAACCTTGTGCTGATTCCCCTCACACTTGCAGGTTATGCCCGTTATCTGAAAGGTATCAAGGACGACGGCACCCCCTTCGAGCCATCACCCGACCCCATGCTGGCAGAATTGCAAGCCATCGTCGCTCCGTTGGAGATTGGCAAGCCCGATCAGGACTGGAGTCCCCTGAAAGCTCTCTATAGCCGCAAGGATGTCTTCGGTCTCGATCTCTATGAGGCTGGCCTCGGTGAGCAGATTGAGGGTATGGTGAAAGAGTTGTATGCCGGCCCAGGTGCCGTCCGCGCAACCCTCCACAAATACGTCGCCGCCCGATAAACCCGATAAAACAAATCATCCCCGCCACACAAGCGGGGATGATTTTTGCATGACCTGTATAGCCCATCAGCGGGTGAGGGCAATGTTGTAGTTGAGGTAGCGTGGATTGCCGGTGACATCTTCAAGCACCTTGATGAAAGGCGGGAAATTGATGGTTTCCTGCTGAGCGATGCCCTTGGTTTCCATCATCACGAGTCCCGCAGAAGGCGAAAGGAATGTGTCGAGTTCGAAAAACTGGCCTTTCCAAATAAAGCTCTGGCGACGCTTGCGGATGGTGACGCGATAGGGATCGGCCTGCTGGAGCATCTGCTCGTAAAGGTTGTTGTCAATCTGACGCTCCGTTTCGATGTCTTCGGTCTCGGAGATACGTTTCTTGGAGCGGTGAACGTTTACAACCTTGCCGCCACTGAATACCCTGCGACGCAGGCGCACCTCACAACCAGGCTCGGCCACCAGGTAAGTCTGGGTAATCTCACTCTCCGAACACTCGGGTATCTCTCCCACAATCTCCACACGAAAAATCCTCTCTTCCTGAACAGGCTGCGGCAAACCGACAACCTTCGATATCTCTTTCAGTACACGGTTCAACTTGTTCTCAAAGTCATCGTGATTGTTGATGACACGCAGATGGGGATGGCCTGTCCAGGCCTTGATAACTTTCTTGTCCAACTCACGTGCGATACGCAAGCCCTCTTCATTGGCCTGTTCATAGCGGGTGGCATTCGTGGCAGTGGTATAATACTGCTCGGCACCATCGGCCGCACTCACCAAGTGGAGTACAGCATCGTAACGCTCAAGAAGTTCGTTGGGGTTGGTGCCTGCCATCGCAGTAATCTCCAACCACTCTTCTGGCTTGATATAGGCAGAAATGTCCATCGTTCCTCGGTCACAGACGATAAGCACGGGTTTCGTACATACCTCTGCAAGATTGCGGAACTGATCCTCAAGGGCTAATTGTGTCTCAAGGATGGCACGCTCACCCTGATAATATAGGTCACGATTGGGTGTGAGATAATTCCAACCCGCTGTACTGTAGATAGTAGGCACCTCGGGCACGTTAAACACCTTATAGCCGAATCCGGAAAAGTATTCCGTGATTTTCACCAAGGCAGTGGTCTTACCGGCACAAGGACCACCAGTCAGAACGATTTTCTTAATGTCTGGCATGATATTAAATGCTAAGTTCGTCGAGCACGGTAATCAGTCGCTTGTCGAAACGCTTGTCTGTACGGATGCACTCGCTGAAGGGCACATAGACCACCTCGTTGTTACGCACACCGACCATGATGTTGCGCTGGCCCTGTTTGATGGCCTCAATGGCACCGACGCCAGTGATGGAAGCGAGGATACGGTCACGGGCAGACGGGGTACCTCCACGCTGCAGATGCCCCAGGATAGACACTCGCACGTCGAACTCCGGGAACTCCTTCTTCACACGATCAGCATAATAAAGGGCACCACACTTCGGACTCTCCGACACGATGACGATACAGGATTTCTTGGACTTGCGGATACCACGTCCCATAAACTGAGCCAACTGGTCGACATTGGTCACCTCCTCAGGCACGATGGCTGCCTCGGCACCACAGGCAATGGCACAGTTCTGCGCCAGAAAACCGGCATCGCGTCCCATCACCTCGACAAAGAAGATGCGCTCGTGAGAATTTGCAGTATCGCGGATGCGGTCCACACAATCCATAATGGTATTCATCGTTGTATCATAGCCAATGGTTGAGTCGGTACCATAGAGGTCGTTATCGATGGTGCCAGGCAGACCGATCACGGGAAAGTCGAACTCCATACCGAAGTTTTTCGCACCTGTCAGCGAACCATTGCCACCAATCACCACGAGGGCATCGATCTTTTCGTTCTGGCAGGTCTCGTAGGCCTTTTTCATACCATCGGCTGTCATAAACTCCTTGCTTCTTGCCGTTTTGAGAATCGTGCCGCCTCGGGTGATGATACCACTCACGTTCTCTGTGGTAAACGGTTTCACCTCACCCTTGATCAGACCATCGTAACCACGATAAATGCCTTTGATTTTGAATCCGTTATAAATGCCGGCACGGGTGACGGCACGAATGGCTGCATTCATTCCAGGTGAATCGCCACCTGAGGTGAGAACACCTATCGTCTTGATCTTTGCCATAATTTCAATATTATCAGATTAGTTACACATAAATACTTCGAGCCAGAGAATGCCGAATCCAACCAGCCATCCTGCCAGAACCTTGGGCGAGACGTTCTTCAGATACCAGCCCAGCTTGACATGCTCCATCTTCATCAGGGCAATACCGCTGGTAGAACCCACCGACAACAGACAGCCTCCTACAGCCGTAGAGAAGGCGATGACCAGCCAATAGACACCATTGACCGCAAAGTTGCCCATATAATCGGCATCAGCCCAATGGCTTAGCTGGTGATACTCCAATACCGGATAGAGCGAGATATCGCTGATGGCAATAGTGAATGTATCCACCAGACTGGAGAGAAGACCGGAGAGCGCACCCACAATCCAGATGTTATGGATATTGTAGTCGATCCACGCAGAGACATCGCCGAAGACGCCCGTCTCCATCACCACACCCATGCCCAGCATGATGCCCATGACGAACAGCATCTGCTGGATAGCACCGTATTTCAGGGCCTGCGGCATACGGCGCTCCGACATACGATCGGCCAGCATCAACTTATGATTAAAGGCCTCATTAACCACCCACAACACACTCAATACACAAAGGGCACCGAGGAACGGAGGCAGTTTGGTGATATTATGGAAGGTGGGGATAAACCACAGTCCACCGATGCCGACAAAAAGCATCAGGATGCGCTGCCAAGGACTCAGATTGGTCTCGTCGCCACGATAAGGCATCGGCGACCACTGGGTGTCAAGACTCTCGGGCAACTGGATATTGATCATGACCGTAGGAATCACCCACGCCATGATGGCGGGCAATGCCAGGAAGGCAGAGAAGTGTGTCGCGGTGACAGCACCGTTGCCCCACAACAGCAGGCCTGTAGGATCGCCAATCACGGTGAAGCAACCTCCACAACAGGCGGCTATCACGATTGCACTGCCGATAAGCATACGCTGACGCCTGTTTTGAACAATCCCACGCATAATAACCAGCATCATCGTAGCAGTGGTGAGGTTGTCGAGATTGGCGGAAATAATGAAAGTGGCGATGGTGATGGTCCATAGCAACCGTTTGGGGTTATGAGTCTTGATCCACTTCTGCACAAAGTCGAAGCAACCATTGTTGTCGAGAATCTCGATGATGGTCATCGTGGCCAACAGGAACATCACGATGCTGGCAGCCCTTCCCACATAATTCAAGAAGATCTCATTGCAGATATATAGCTTCACAGCACTACTCGATGGTTCCTCGCCAGCCAGGTAGTCGGTATACTCGTGAGGGTGTTGTGACATCACGAAGTCAGCTCCCCAACAGATATACAAAACCCACCCCACAGTACCTAAGAACATGGCGATGGCAGCCTTGTTGACACCTGTCAGATGACCTGTCGCAATCAGCAGATACCCACAGATTAATAGTATGACGATGATGAGAGTCATAGCTTCACATTACACTTTCGGCCACAAAATTACAAAGAAAAAAAGAAACCTCCAAAACTTTTTAGAGGAAAATATGCGAGACTAACATAACTCTATTTTCAGAACCGATGTTGTGGTGGGGGTGATTCTGAAACGATGGTCAGTGCGATGACCCACCAGCCATACGATCTCACCCTTGCAGTTGGTGACAACCATTTGACTGCGCTTAGACCAAAGGCTCACCTTCTTGTCGGTCAAATAGTCGCTTATGAGTTTCGAGCCATTCATACCAAAAGGTACAAAACGGTCGCCGGGCTGGATGATTCTAATGGTTAAAGGAAATTCTACCTTTTCTTTATCAACCGTCACACAATCATTTGATTTTGAAATCGCTACGCTATTTGTAAACGTGATTCTGAATTGAATGTCCTCTTGGTATTTATAGAGGCCTTCCTCAGGAATCTTCATAGGCGATGCTGGCTGATAATGGGAAGCAACAACCAACGATTCACGGTCGATAAAAAGCTGATGGGATGCAGAACTGAATACCTTTCCTGTCGGTGCATCAAGACTTTCGGCGATTTGCAGAATCTGTGCGGATGAGAAGCCGAAAGGTCGTAACCATTCAAACAGAAAACACTCTGAAGATGGTAAGTTCTGTAAATCTGCCAGCTTCACGGCTTCTGCCTCGTGGTGATCTGCAGAACCGGGTGAGGGTTGTAACTTTGTTACAATCTTAGAAAGTTCTGATTTGACCGCAACGTCAAACACCTTCTCCACCTCTTTTATATAGGCAGCCGTCTTTGCGATATTCTCCGATGATTTCGGCAAAATCTGATGCATCAGCGGAATCAGGTGGAGACGAATTTTGTTTCGGAGTACATCGTCAATGGCATTGGTAGAGTCTGTGACATAGGTCTGACCGATGGAATGGAGGAATTCTTCAATATCAGTCCTACTCACACACAAGAGCGGACGTACGATAGCGCCGTTCTTAGGACGAATGCCAGTCAGTCCGTGAATGCCAGTGCCATTCATCAGGTTCATCAACAAGGTCTCCACTGCATCGTCACGATGATGAGCCACACAGATGGTGTCGGCACCAATATCCTGACGCAACTGCTCGAAATAGCGGTATCTGAGTTCACGGGCTGCCATCTCGATGCTCATTTTATGAAGGGAGGCATATGCCTTTGTATCGAAATGAACCCGATGGATTGGGACATTCTGCTCTGCACACAATTGGCAGACAAACGTCTCATCGCGATCTGATTCTTCACCACGAAGACGGAAATTACAATGAACCGCCTCGATGCGATAGCCCAGACGTTTCAACACCAAAAGAAGGGCCACACTGTCCGCACCGCCACTCACCGCCACGATATGCAGACCGTCGCGTGACAGAAGCTGATGCCTCCCGATGAAATCGGCAACTTTACTCCACATACAGCACCAGCCCCTTGAGGTATTCACCTTCGGGATGATAAATGTTGATGGGATGATCAGCCGGCTGATGCAGCTGATGAAGGATACGCACCTTTCGGCCTGCCTGGGCGGCAGCTGTAAAGACGGCGTTGCGGAATTGATCCTTGGTCACCACCTGCGAACAGCTGAATGTGAACAGGATGCCACCAGACTGAATGATTTGGAATGCCTTGTTATTCAGACGGGTATAGCCCTTCAGCGCATTATGCAAGGCGCCTCGGTGTTTGGCAAAGGCTGGCGGGTCGAGAATGATTAAATCATATTGATCGTCGGCCCCTTCCAGATACTTGAAGGCATCCTCGCAGAAAGCCTGATGGCGCACATCACCCGGGAAATTCAACTGAACATTCCTGTTCGTCAGTTCTATCGCCTTCGCACTGCTGTCTACGGAATGCACCAATGCTGCCCCGCCCCGCATCGCATAGAATGAGAAGCCACCCGTGTAGCAGAACATATTCAACACTTTCCTGTCTTTGGCAAATGTCTCAAGCAGCGAACGGTTCTCACGCTGGTCTACAAAGAAGCCGGTCTTCTGCCCCCGAAGCCAATCGACATAGAACATCAGCCCATTCTCAACAGCTGTGTTGTCGCTGCCACCGCCGATGATAAATCCGTTTTCCATCTCGTCTATAAAGGGCAAGGTGGTCTCGCTCTTATAATAGACATTCTCGATACGGCCCTTCATGACCTTATGCAACTGCTCAGCTATGCTCACACGAGAGAGATGCATGCCAATGCTATGCGCCTGCATCACAGCCGTCTGCCCATAGATGTCGATGACCAGTCCGGGCAGGTTATCCCCCTCGCCATGTACCAGTCTGTACGTGTTATTATCAGGATTGTCAGCCAGTCCGATGGCAATACGCATATTCAATGCTGACGACAGACGGGAATACCAGAATTCATCGTTAATCACCACATCACGGAACGACAGCACTCGCACAGCAATAGAGCCTTTCTGATAATGCCCTACAGCGATGAAACGGCCCTCAGAATCTATGACACGCACCAAGTCGCCATCCTCCAATCCCTCATCTGCCGACAGAATGGCGCCGGAGAATACCCAAGGATGGAAACGCAACAGGCTTTCTTCCTTACCTCTTTTGAGCTGCAAGTTCTTCATATATCTTAAAATCCTCTTCTATCTCCAGTTCCGTCTGTTCGTCAACGAGCTCATACGCTCCACTCTCTTTGAGCCTGACAAGTTCTTCATACAAACGGATACAGGCCCACGCATCGATGGCGGCATACGTCATCTGCTTCTCCTGAAGGATGTCACGTTCCCAGTTCGACAGGCGCTCGGCCTTGCTGATACGCTCTTCGAAAAGGTTGGCATATAACTTCTGAAGACTAAGATCCTCGATGCCGATCTCACGCATGTGATGCTGCAAGTCGATGAAATTGCCTGGAGTAAACGGCCCCAGTTCATGTAGTGAATGGATATCGTCATGCCACGAGAGGCCCACCTTTGGCACCTTGGTGTCTTCTAACAGCCTGACGATAGCTGGCGACAATCCTATATAATTCAGGCGGAAAAGAAAGCAGTTATGATGGGTGGCCACCTGAAGCAGCGAACATTTATAATGCTGATTCTTGGTAAACGAAGGCCTCGTTTCCGTATCCACACCTAAAATGGACATCGACAGCAGGTAGTCAACGGCTTTTTCTGCCTCGTTGGCAGAGTTTACAACGAAGATTTTCCCGTTGTAGACCACTTTGGGCAAACCTTCCAGCCATGCTTTATTAAACCTATTATAGATTATTTTTTTCATTATCAGGTGCAAAATTACATAAAAAAACGGGAAAAAATGATGAAATGTGAGTTTTTTACTATACTTTTGCACAAAAAATATAGGAAGCGTACGTATTATGGTTAAGAAAAAGCGGGAAAAGAAGGAGAATCGTCCTTCCGGATTCTTAGATACATTAGGTTTTAAGAACTTCTTTGCCAACGAGAAGTTAGGTTTTCTCCTGGGCATCTTATTGTTCCTTGTGGCTGGCTATCTTACACTGGCTTTCATCTCCTATTTCTCAACGGGTGCAGCCGATCAGAGTATGATTGAGACCCCTCGTGAAGGGGAGATACTGAATGAGCATCATGAATTCAGCAACACCTGTGGCAGTGTGGGTGCCTATGCTGCATGGTATTTCATCAAGCGCAGTTTCGGACTCTCAGCCTTCTTCATCCCCATCTTCCTGTTCCTGGTGAGTATTCACCTCATCAAGGCCTATCGTGTCAACCTGCTGAAATGGTTCATGGCGCTGATGATTTTGATGATCTGGAGTTCTGTGACGTTCTCCAAGTTCCTCTCACCCTTCTTCACCGATGCCTGCTATAATCCTGGTGGTGATCATGGCCTGTATATCCAACAGGCCATAGAGAACCTGCTTGGCGCCCCTGGTCTTACTGCCATCTTAGCGCTGACAGCCATCGCTTTTCTCACCTATTTAAGTGCAGAAACCATATTCATCATCCGCAAAATCCTCAACCCCTCGAAGTTCATTGATAAGGTGAAGTTCAAGATCACCAACAATGACCCCAACGAGCCGAAGACTTCCTATGAAGATCAGATTCAGACGGACGATGATCCTACAGTCTTTGATGATCCTACAGAACAGATTGTAGAATTCAAGCCAACTGGTGAGGCTGTCGTCACTGACAAAGGCTATAAAGAGGATGAACCTATTAAACCTGAACCCGTCCACATCAAGCCTGCCGACAGTGTTGATATGAAGGTAGAGGTGGCAGGCGGTGAAGAGACGGCCGATTCCAAGACGCTTGGCATTTTGGAAAAAGCCGGGCCATACGATCCGAAGAAGGATCTGGAGAACTACCGCTACCCCACGCTCGACCTGCTGAAGAAATACGATAACGACGGCAAGCCCTATATTGATATGGCTGAGCAGACAGCCAACAAGAACCGCATCGTTGATGTGCTGCGTACGTTCGGTGTGGAGATCTCGAGCATCAAGGCGACAGTAGGTCCTACCATCACCCTTTATGAGATCACCCTTGCTCCTGGCGTACGCATCACGAAGATCCGTGCCCTGGAAGACGATATCGCCATGAGCCTCTCGGCCCTCGGCATCCGTATCATCGCACCGATGCCCGGCAAGGGAACTGTGGGTATCGAGGTGCCGAATGCCAAGCCCTCTATCGTATCGATGGAATCGATCCTGAACTCGAAAAAGTTCCAGGAGTCGCAGATGGAACTGCCCTGTGCTGTGGGTAAGACTATCACCAACGAGGTGTTTATGTTTGATCTGGCCAAGGCCCCACACCTGCTTGTGGCCGGTGCCACCGGTCAGGGAAAGTCGGTAGGATTGAATGCCATCCTCACCTCTTTATTATATAAGAAACACCCCGCAGAGTTGAAAATTGTGTTGGTAGACCCGAAAATGGTGGAATTCTCCATCTACCGTAAGATCGAACGCCACTTCCTTGCTGCCTTGCCAGAAGAGGCTGACAGTCCCATTATCACCGACACCTCGAAGGTAGTGCGCACACTGAACTCGCTTTGCAAACTGATGGATTCACGCTATGAATTGCTGATGGAGGTGGGTGCCCGCAATATCAAGGAGTATAACCAGAAGTTCATTGATCGCAAAATCCCGCCTCGCAACGGTCACGGCTATATGCCGTATATCATCATGGTGGTTGATGAGTTTGGCGATCTGATCCTGACCGCTGGTAAGGAGATAGAACTGCCGATTGCCCGTATTGCCCAAAAGGCACGTGCCGTTGGTATTCATATGATCATCGCTACCCAGCGTCCATCAACGACCATCATCACAGGTAACATCAAGGCGAATTTCCCCGCCAGTATTGCATTCAAAGTCCGGTCAGGTATAGATTCAAAGATTATCTTAGACCAGACAGGTGCCCAGCAACTGATTGGTAAGGGTGATATGCTTTATAAGAGCGGGGGTGACCCTGTGCGTGTGCAGTGTGCCTTCGTCGACACCCCCGAGGTGGAACGAGTCAACGAGTTCATCGCTTCGCAGCAGGGCTATCTCATGCCGTTCGAGCTGCCTGAGCCCGACACGCCGGAGGCAGACTTCGGCGATGGTGGCGACAAGGATGTCGACATGCAACACCTGGATCCGCTGTTTGAGGATGCTGCCCGTCTGATTGTTGTCAACCAGAGTGGCTCAACGTCGCTCATCCAGCGTAAGTTTGCCATCGGCTACAACCGTGCAGGCCGGTTGATGGACCAGTTGGAGAAGGCTGGTGTGGTGGGTGCCGCCATGGGCTCGAAGCCCCGCGAGGTGATGATACAGGACGAGGTAAGCCTCAATAACCTCCTCGCCTCACTGAAATAGAAACTAATAGATTAATAAGGATATGAAAAAGTATTTTGCAATGATAGCCCTGCTCCTGATGTGTGCAGGGGTTCAGGCAGAGAGTGCCAAGCGCATTCTCGACAAGGCCGCAGCCACCGTGAGCAATCCCGGAGGCGTCAAGGCCCACTTCCAGATGATCAGCAAACAGTTTGGAACCACCAATGGCGAGATTGCCGTCAAGGGTAACAGGTTTCACGCCACCACACCCGATGCCACCATCTGGTTTGACGGCAAGACGCAGTGGACCTATATGAAGGGCAATGACGAGGTGAACATCAGCAACCCCACAGAGGCACAGTTGCAGGCCATTAACCCCTACAACTTCATCAACATCTATAAGAAGGGCTTCAAACTGTCGGCAAAGGAAGTCAACAATTCCTACGAGGTTCATCTGGTGCCCGCCAAGAAAGAGACAAAAATCCAGGAGATGTATATCATCGTCGACAAGAATTCCTATCATCCTACGCATGTCAAGATGAAGCAGAAAGACAAATGGAGCACCATCATCATCAGCCAGTTGACGACGGTGACTCTGAGCGACGAACTATTCCAGTTTAATTCCAAGGACTTCCCCAAGGCCGAAATCATTGATTTAAGATGAACAAAATTCAATTATACAAGCTTTTACGCAAGAATATCAACCTGAGTTATCGCCGTAGTCCGGCCTTTGAGCAAAATCGTTGGGCCAAGGTCCTGATGGGCTTTGGCGGAGTCATGTTCGTGCTCTACCTTATCCTGTATGGCATCATCATAGGAATGGCTGCCGACGGTGAGGCGGGTACACTGATCAACGCCATGATCATCATCCTGCCCATCGACTTCCTCTTGCGCTTTATCTTCCAGACGACACCCGCCATGATGGTCAAGCCCTATATCCTCTTGCCGATATCCCGCTATTCGGCCATCGAGTGTTTCCTGATATCCTCCCATGTGAGTGGTTTCAACTTTCTGTGGCTGGGGCTGTTCATTCCTTTTGCCATCATCGTGATCTGTGGAGGTGCACCATTCTTCCTGACACTCTATGTGGTATTGGTGGCTCAGTTGCTCATTATGCTCAACAGCCAGATCTATCTGTTTTTCCGAACGCTGATCAACCGCAACGTGTTGTGGATCATCCCAGGTCTGTTGCTCTATTCAATCCCTTTCATCCCCTCGCTTGTCACAATGTCGGGGAAGACATTCAATCATACCCTCGATTTCATACGTACCTTCAATACCGCCTGGTGGCTCCTG
The DNA here is from genome assembly GCA_017556145.1 of Prevotella sp. Classification (GTDB taxonomy): domain Bacteria; phylum Bacteroidota; class Bacteroidia; order Bacteroidales; family Bacteroidaceae; genus Prevotella. The sequence goes on from JAFZCU010000118.1 coordinate 27,471, forward strand.
CCGTTGGTGCTGCTGTGCCTGTGCGGCCTCTTTATGGTGAACCGCCATTTCCAGTTCAAGTATGTCTATGAGGAAATCTCAAAGCAGAAGGAGAAACAGTTGAAGAAAGTCTCGCAATTTGCCTTCTTCAATCGCTTTGGCATCATTGGCGAATATCTGAAGATAGAGTTGAAGTCGAACCTGAGAAACAAGACCATGAAGGCACGCTGCATCATGAGTCTTGTCCTGGTGATTGTCTTCTCCAGTCTCGTGGCATATAGCAACATCTACGACAATCCCATGATGACCAATTTCTGGTGTCTGTATTGCTTCGCCATCTACAGTATGACGGCTCTCATCAAAGTGATGGGCCAGGAGGGCAACTATATCAGTCTGCTGATGACGCAGCGGGAAAACATCCTGTCGCTGCTGAAGGCCAAATACTGGTTCTACTGCGTGGTGCTGATCATCCCCTTCCTCATTATGCTGCCGGCTGTCTTCACGGGCAAGTTTACCCTGCTCATGCTGTTTGGCTATATGCTGCTGATGGCAGGCTTCATCCATTTCATCATCTTCCAGTTGGCTGTCTACAACAAGCAGACGATTCCCCTCCAGCAGAAGGTGACGGGCAAAGGCAATCTGGAAAACGGCTGGCAACTTGTCATCGAGTTGGCCGCCCTCATCATACCAGGTCTGATTGTAGGTGTGGGTTATCTCACCGTTGGGCTGACAACCACCTATATCTTCATGTGTGTCGTGGGCTTGGCTTTCATCGTGACCTACCCCTTGTGGCTTCGTAATATCTACAACCGTATGATGAAACGTCGTTACGATAATATAGAGGGTTTCCTGGCAACTAAACCATAATACATAATTACATATTTGCAACTAAAATTGCGGACAAATCTTAAATTTGTCTACTGTTTAACAATAAGAGTGTTAAACGCAAAGAGCCGTTAACCCAAGTGGCAGAAGTGTTAAATTGGGACAAATATTCGTGACATTTTGTCAGTATCAGAAAAAAGTCTACTATATTTGCACTCGAATTCATGAGTATAGGCTCAGAGTTAACAACATCAACGAATTTAAATCATAACAAAAATGAATGCAAATATGAAGAAGATTGTAAATGTGGCAACCCCGGCAGTATGCGTCGTTGCCTTGGCACTCTCTGTTGTGGCTTTCAACAAGACCAATGCTGCAACAACTCCTGATCCCTCTCCCGCAGTAGCTAACGTAGCAGCAGGCCAGCCCGTAGACCTGACCTACGCTGCAGAAAAGGCACTGCCCTCAGTGGTTTACATCAAGAACACGCAAAACTCGAAGGTTCAGACCGTCGAGTATTCCGATCCCTTCGAGGATTTCTTCTCCGATCCCTTCGGCGGATTCTTCGGCCGGGGACAGGGACAAGGCAACGGTGGCCGTCGCCAGCGTCAGGTACAGACCCCGAAGCGGGTGGCTGCAGGCTCTGGTGTGATTATTTCTACCGATGGTTATATCGTAACCAACAACCACGTGGTCGATGGTGCCGATGAATTGTTGGTGACGCTCAACGACAATAAGGAATACTCCGCCCGCATCATTGGTGCCGATGCCACCACCGACCTGGCTCTCATCAAGATCGACGGCAAGAATCTGCCCGCTATCCAGATTGCCAACAGCGACGATGTGAAGATTGGCGAATGGGTGCTGGCTGTGGGCAATCCCCTCGGACTCAACAACACCGTCACTGCCGGTATCGTATCGGCTAAGGCCCGCAGCATGGGACAGGGTGTCTCTTCAATGATTCAGACCGATGCTGCCATCAACCAGGGAAACTCTGGTGGTGCATTGGTGAATACCCAAGGTGCGCTCATTGGCATCAACGCCATGATCTACTCACAGACAGGTTCAAACATCGGCTACGGCTTCGCCATCCCCACCACGATTATGAACAAGGTGGTCGACGACCTGAAGAAATACGGTAACGTACAGCGTGCCATGATCGGCATTCAGGGCTCTGATGTGAATGCCTATGTTGACAGTGAGAAGGAAAAGGGCAACGAGGTCGACCTCGGCACAATGGAAGGTATCTATATCGCCAAGGTCATCGATGATGGTGCTGCTGCTGACGCAGGTCTGAAGGAGGGCGATGTCATTACCCATATCGACAACCAGAAAGTAAAGACCTTCGGCGAGCTCCAGAACATCATTGCCCAGAAGCGTCCTGGCGACAAGATCACGCTCACCTACCTGCGCAACAAGAGCAAGAAGACCGCTACCCTTACCTTGAAGAATGAGAAGGGTAATACAAAGGTCGTGACAGGTACCGTTGACCTCGATGTACTTGGTGGACATTTCAAGCCTCTCACCGACGCCCAGAAGGAACAGCTCAACATCGGCTACGGTCTGCAGGTGACCAAGATCAGCGGTGGCAAGTTGAAAGATGCCGGTGTGCCGCAGGGATTCATCATCCAGCGCGTCAACGACGAGAGCGTCAAGACCATCGAGGACCTGCAGAAAATCGTGAAGGATGCCTCGAAGTCGAAGGAGCCCGTGCTCTATATCCAGGGTATCTATCCGACAGGCAAAAAAGGCTACTTTGCCGTACCACTTGAGGACGAGTAAGCCCCAAAACCACAAAAAAAGGCCGCAAACGTAAAAATTGCGGCTTTTTTTTTGGTCGTGTCAAAAAAAAGGCATAACTTTGCGCCTTGGCTATAAACGACTATCGACATGAGACAACTGAAAATCACCAAATCAATCACAAACCGAGAGAGTGAAGCTCTCGACAAATACCTGCAGGAAATAGGTAAGGAAGAGATGATCTCGGTTGAAGAGGAAGTGGAATTGGCACAGCGCATCCGCAAAGGTGACAAGAAAGCACTGGAGCGCCTCACCAAGGCCAATCTGCGATTCGTTGTCTCTGTAGCCAAGCAATACCAGAACCAAGGTCTCTCCCTACCCGACCTCATCAACGAGGGCAACGTAGGACTCATCAAAGCCGCAGAGAAGTTCGATGAGACACGCGGTTTCAAGTTCATCTCATACGCTGTATGGTGGATTCGGCAGAGCATCCTCCAGGCCATCGCAGAGCAGAGCCGCATCGTGCGTCTCCCGCTCAACCAAGTGGGTTCCGTCAATAAGATCAACAAACTGCTGAACAAGTTTGAGCAGGAAAACGAGCGCCGACCCTCTGTCGAGGAAATCTCCGAGTCATTGGACTTACCAGAGGAGAAGATCGACGAGGCCATGAGTGTCAACACCCGCCACGTATCCGTCGATGCTCCCTTCATCGATGGCGAAGACAACAGCCTGCTCGATGTGCTTATCAACGATGATGCCCCGATGGCTGACCGTACGCTCCTCATGGAGTCGCTAAAGGCAGAGATCAACAATGCCCTCAAGGTGCTCAACGAACGTGAGCGCGGTGTGATAGAAGCCTTCTACGGCATCAACCAGCCAGAGATGACACTCGAGGAGATAGGCTCCAAGTTCGGCCTCACCCGGGAGCGCGTGCGTCAGATCAAGGAGAAGGCCATACGCCGACTCCGCACCAGTACAAAGAAACATATATTAAAAACATTTTTAGGATAATGAAATATCTCAAGTTCATCGCCTTGGCTGTCGTTTTGTCGGCTTTTCTCGCTGTCCATGCGGATAAGAAGCCCGAGAATACCACCAAGGCATATCTCTTCGGCTTTGTAGCCAACTTCTCCGACTCCATCGTCTATTTCACCGACATCCAGGAAATCGAGCATGTCACCATTATGAAAAAGACCAAGTTTCTGAAGGACCGCGATGCCTACTCCGATCAACTGCGCTATTATTTCGCCGAAAAGCTTAATATGCCGCATCGCACGTGCATCGTCTCTTTCGGACTGACACGCAAAGAGGCCGAGAAGAAATACGTCAAGATGCGTAGAATCTATACCGAGAAGAACGCTGGCCGCTACGATGTCCGCTACCTCTCGGAGAACGACTTCAAGTTCCAGGCTATCCTCCCCTCAGAAACCACCGAAACAGAATAGCCGCCTGTTGCTCTGACCATTTATCAGAACGTCAGGAGTTCGTTGTAGATGCGCTGCACAGGCAGGCCCATGACATTGAAATAACTGCCCGACAGGCTTGTTACGCCAATATAGCCTATCCATTCCTGAATCCCGTAGGCACCGGCCTTGTCTAACGGCTTGTAATGGTCGACATAATAGTCGATTTCTGCCTCAGTCAGTGTCTTGAAGGTGACATCGGTGGTCACGGCGAAACTACGTTGGCGTTCACGCGTCATCAGACAGACGCCCGTAATCACCTGATGCGTCTGCCCGCTCAGTTCGCGCAGCATCCTTCGGGCATCGTCCAAATCGACGGGTTTGCCGAGCACCTCATTCCCCAGCACCACCACCGTATCGGCGGTGATGATGAGATCGTGCGCCGACATCATATCCTTGTAGGCAGCGGCTTTCTCTGAGGCGATATACACCGGTATGTCGGGCGTAGCCAGAGAGGTCGGATAGCTTTCCTCGATATCAGGTAACACGCGGACCTCGAAGTCGATGTCAAGTCCGCTGAGCAGTTGGCGGCGGCGCGGTGAGTTGCTGGCGAGGATGATATGATAATTCTCAAGCATAGACCAATTGGTTTACCAGCCGAAGGCTTTCTCGTCCATCACCCATTTTCCCTGAGCACGCAACGTCTGTTCAATCACATCGCGGCCACAGCCATAACCACCGATGCAGTCGCTCACATAAAGACTTGCCTCCTTGATTTCAGGACAGGCATCCTTGGGACATACCGGGCAGCCCACACGACGCATGATCTGCAGGTCGGGAATGTCGTCGCCCATATACATCACCTCGCGGTCATTCAGGCCGTATTGCTGCAGGAATGCCTCGTAGGCCTTGATCTTCACGGCACACCCCACGTAGATGTCCTCAACGCCCAGGCCCTCATAGCGCCGGCAGATGCTCGACACATTGGCACCCGTCATAATGACGATACGGAGACCAAGTTTCATGGCCAGCTGGATGGCATAGCCGTCTTTGATGTTCACCGTACGCAAAGGCACACCGTCAGACGACAGCGTGATGGTCTCCGCACTCAGCACACCATCGATGTCGAAGATGATTGCCCTGATTTTCTTCAAGTCATAGTTAATCATATAAACTATAAACTAATACTTATTCAGATGTACGTTCTCCCATTTCAGCTTATCCTCGTTCTGCGGCTTGCGCTCATCGGCCTTATGTCCCACGGCAAGGATGCAGAGGCAATAGAGATTGTCGGGGATGTCGAGCACGCCCCGGATCACGGTGTCGGCTGTAGTCCCGTCATCGAGTCCCCGTCCACGCATCTGAATCCAACAGGAGCCTAAGCCCAATTCTTCCGCCTGATACTGCATGGAGATGGCGGCAATGGCACCATCCTCTATCCAGCAGTCGTTCTGCACAGGATCGCCCAGCACAACAATAGCTACGGGTGCCCCTTTGAGGAACTGTCCGCCGAGGTTCTTGGCATCAGAGAGTTTCTCGAGGTCTAATTTGTCGTCGACCACCACAAACTGCCACGCTCTTTGGCCCTTGGAGGTCGGTGCCATCAGGCCAGCCCGGAGAATCAGTCTGAGATCGTCGCCATCGATTTCCTGTTCCGTAAATTTGCGGTGACTGCGACGCAACTGCGCCAGATCTTTGAAATTTGTCATACACTTGGTCTTTAAAATTTTGGCAAAGATACTTATTTTTTTAGATAAAAGAACAAAAGAAACAGAAAAAAATATGTTCTTATGTCATTATGTCTGAAAAATATTGTATTTTTGCGGCATGAAAGGAATCACAACTACCATCTTTACCCATCTGGAGAAGTTGCCTGCCGTGAGCGACGCCAATTTCTTCCACAGCCGGGAGCTCTTCGCCATCAGTGCGAAGACGCCGAGAATGAAGCCTTATATGGTAGTGTGTACCGATGATTCCGGACGTATACTGAGTCAGTTGCTGGCCATCGTCCGTTACCGTGCCTCCATCCTTCCTCCCTTCTTCTTCATGCATGGCCGTGTGATGGGTGAAGGCGAATATGCCTCCAGCGAATGGCGGAAGGAAGACCTGTTCGGCGAAATGCTGCAGGTTCTCACGAAGAAGATGGGCAGCAAGACGCTCTATATCGAGTTCAGTCATCTCACGCAGAAGACCTTCGGTCACAAGTGGTTCCGTCAGCAGGGCTATTTCCCGGTGCATTGGATGAGCATCCACAATTCCCTTCACAGCCGTCTGCCCGAAGAGCGCATTAACGAGAAGTTGCAGCAACGTATCGACAATGCCTATTCGCGGGGGGTGACCACCGGTGAAGTGGAGAATGACGACGACTTCAAGGCCTTCGCTCAGTTGCTTCGCCAGCACAACTGGTTCAAGCCGAAACGGTATATCCCCGACAATCAGTTCTTCATTGAGGCAGCAAAGACCGACTCCTGTCGGCTCTTCGTTACCAAATACCAGCAGCATGTGATCGGCTGTTCTGCCTGTGTGTACAGTCAGGGCGACGCTTACCTATGGTATGCGGCTTTCCGGCGTAAGACCTATGTGATGCTCCATCCTGACACGCTGACCATCTGGCACACCATCAAATACGCCCACCAGCATGGCTACAACCACATCAACTTCATGGATGTAGGCTTGCCTTTCCGCAAGAACTCCTTCCGCGAGTTCATCCTGAGTTTCGGCGGTAAGCCCGTCAGCACCGTGCGTTGGTTCCGCAGTTCCATCCGCTGGATCAACGCCCTCCTCTCGTGGATCTATCGCGACTAACGGCTTCCGATATAGAGGAACACCATTCCTAAGAGCACCAGCGCCAGATCGAAGGCTTTGGCCTTGAGGTTCTTTTCGTGGAAGAACATCGCACCGAACATGAAGCTCACCACCACGCTGCCGCGCCGGATCATCGACACGATGCTGATCATCGCATCTGGCAGACTCAGAGAATAGAAATACATGAAATCGGCAGTCGAGAGGAAGAGACTGACACCCAGGATCGACCACGACCAATGGAAAGGGGTGGTCTCCTCATGCTTCGGCCACCAGAGGAGCCACAGCATCAGGCCCATCATGACACACTGGTAGATATTGTACCACGACTGCACCATCATGCGGTCGAGTCCTACGCCTCCGCTTTCCACGGGTGCCATCAGGTATTTGTCGTAAAGTCCGCTCAGAGCCCCGAGGGCTGCAGCCCCCACAATCATATAGATCCAGTGGTCGTGTTTGAAATCGATGCCCTCCTTCTTGCCGCTCCGGCTCAGCAAGAGAAACGATGCCACCGCCAGGAGCACGCCAATCCACTGCCAGACGTTCAGGCGTTCGCCGAACACCAGCAGGGCGCCCACTAATACCATCACCGGCCGTGTGGCATTGATGGGGCCTACGATGGTCAGGGGGAGATGCTTCATGCCGAAATAGCCGAGAATCCAGCTCGACAAGACAATCACCGCCTTCAGGACGATGTACTTGTGCATCTCCCAGCCGCCGCTCGCTACATGGAAGATACCGCCGTCGAGGCTATCCGACGTACCGCTGACGATGATAAAGGGCAGGAAGATCAGTGAGGAGAACAGGGTGTTGAGAAACAACACAGGAATGACCGCATTGCCCTTCAACGCCTGTTTCTTAAACGAATCATAGCAGCCTAACAGCGCTGCCGACATAAATGCCAATATCAGCCACATCTATAAACTCTAAACTATAAACAATAAACTATAAACTATAAACAACATCTTCCAGGAACAGCGCATTGCCTGGCATCGACTCACCGGCATCCGAACGCTGCTTGCCTTCAATCACTTTCCTGAAGTCGTCAAGCGACAGACGGCCCCGCCCCACTTCAATCAGTGTGCCCACCACCGCACGGACCATGTTACGGAGGAAACGGTTGGCACGGATCTCAAAATACCAGGTGGTCGGCGAGGTCTGCACCCACTCTGCCTTGGTCACTTCGCACAAGGTGGTCTTCACATCGGCTCCGCTCTTGCAGAAGGCCCCGAAATCCTCGTAAGTCATCAGAATACCAGCAGCCTCGTTCATCTTGGCGAAGTCCAACGGATAGTGTATCTCACACGAATAGGCCTTCAGAAAGGGGTCTTTCACGGTATGGATATAATAACGGTACATGCGCGAGGTGGCTGAGAAGCGGGCATGCTTGTCGTCGCTGACCGGTTCCACCTTGCTGACGGCAATGTCATAAGGCAGCAGACGGTTCAGCTTATAGGCCAGCTGCTGACAGTCAATCGCATCACCCTCCCAATCGAAGTGTGCCACCATCATCCGGGCATGTACACCGGTATCCGTCCTGCCTGCGCCCGTCACCCCCACCGCTGCTCGCAGCAGCGTGGAGAGCGCTTCTTGCAGACGGGCTTGCACGGAATCACCGTTCGGCTGTATCTGCCAGCCGTGATACCGCGTCCCGTCATAACTCAATGTCACAAAATACCTACTCATACATCAAACATCTTACATCATACATCATACATCTTACATCATACATCTTACTTCGTCACCCTTATCCAGTCCGCGTCTACCCAGCCGCGATCACATTTCGGATCGGTCTCCGCAGCGATGAATCCGAACTTTGCCCCGATCCATTTGCCTTCCTTCATCTGGAATGTCTGACCGCAATCCGTAAACTGCCTGCCGTTTGGGCTATACGAGAAACTGACCTTCGAGTCATTCACCTTCAGACGCAGATAGATATCCTCATGAACACCCGGCTTATAGTCAATCTTGTCGACGGCAGTGGGTTTCAGCGTGGCAATGATTTCCTCCGTCTGTGGATTACCCTTGTCGGCAGCTTTGCAGGTCATTTGCACCAGTTGGAACGTCTGACCCATCCGGCGAATCACGAGGGCGGAATAGTCGAGTCCCATCATGATCAGGCCTCCGAACTGTCCGTCGGCCTTCGAGGTCATACGGATCTTAGTGGTCACCGTGAACGCATCGGCCGGTGTCTTCTGAAGCAGCAGGTTAGGCACTTCCCAGAAGTTCTTCCAGTTCTGTGAGAGTTTATAGGTGTAGATGCGGAAGGTGCCGAAGGCGTTGGGCACACCGAACTTCTCGTCGTAATTGGCATGCCATTGCCACTGTTTGCCCATCACAGGCGCATCAAACTCATCGCTCTCCACGGGATTGGTTATTGGATATTGTTTATTGGTCACTGGCTTTCTGTAGGTCGTCACAGGCTCCCCTTTCTTACCCATGACGGGCCAGCCCGTTGACCAGTCGACGGGATTCAGGTGAACCACCCTGCCGTAAGCTTCCTTATCCTGAAAGTGCAGAAACCAGTCCTCACCGTATTTCGTATGCACCCATCCGCCCTGATGAGGGCCGTTGATATTGGTCTTACCCTGTGCCAGCACAATCTTATGTTCATAGGGGCCGTATGGCGATTTCGAGCGCATAGCGAGCTGGAAGCCAGTGGGCACACCGCCTGCCGGACACATGATCCAGTACCAGCCGTCGCGCTTATAGAACTTCGGACCCTCACAGGTGCGGTTCTCGGTGCCATTACCGTCGAATACAATCACAGGCTGTCCGATGGCCTTCGTACCATCTGCCGAGAGTTCGCGCACGGTGAGCACACTGGCGAATTTCGAGCGCGAATTGGCCCAGCCGTTCACCAAATAGCAACGCCCGTCTTCATCCCAAAGTGGTGTCGGATCGATATAGCCCTGTCCTTTGATCACGCAGACGGGATCCTCCCATTCACCGGCAGGGTCTTTGGTCTTCACCATATAGACACCGAAGTCGGGGTCGCCCCAATAGATATAGTATTCGCCATTGTGGTAACGGATGGAAGGCGCCCAGACACCATTACCGTGCTGAGGGGTGCTGAAATGCTGCTCCAGCTCGGCATCGCCCGTGTAGAGCGACTTCAGCGCATGGCCGATGATTTCCCAGTTCACCAGATCTTTCGAATGGAGGATGGGCAGGCCGGGCACACAGTTGAACGACGAAGCCGTCAAGTAATAATCCTCGCCACTGGGGCCCACGCAGACATCGGGGTCGGAATAGTCGGCATTGATCACCGGATTCATATAGGTGCCGTCGCCCAGATCCGGCGACCAGACCTCGCTCCTGTAATTGGTTTGTGCATTTGCCATCAACGGCAACACCATAGTCAGTAAGATTAGTTTCCTCATATATTATAAACTATAAACTCTCCGCTCGAGCTCTGCTCGCTTGCTACCGAAGGGACGCAAGAACTCTCAACCTATATCTGTTTTCAGAACATTCCACTCGCATCACATGGTCCGACGGCACCTGTTTGGAGAGTGCCAGCGCCACATGACCCATCGTGCGACGGAGGTTAATCTCCACACATGGATTCAATAAGAAATGTTGATTGTCGTTGCCTCTCACCACCATCATATCCACCCCCAACGGACCAGCATATCTATGGCTATAACATTCACCGAGAACCTCACAAATCTTTTCTCGAACAGAAATTAATAAATTATTTGATATATAGCGACTTATCATCTCTTGCTTTTCTTCTTCTGTTGCAAGGATATTACCGGTATAGGCACCATTCTGCGTATGGAAGAGCGAGAGGCCCAAGTAGCGCACATGTCCTTCACCATCGCTCTCAAACTCCATGCCGAAGTCCTTCACCTTATGGCAATAGGTCTCTATCACAACACTCCCCTGCCGGTCGATTACATGCTGTATCCAACGCTCCAGTCCGCTCATGGAAACTGTCCCCTCAATAAACCGGACGCCCCTGCCGCTACTGCTCCACGGTGCCTTCACCACAATCTGCTGATGCGCCTCAAGGGCCTGCTGCACCGCCGCCATCTCCTCAGCCAGCCACGATTGTCCGGTGGTACCTTCAAAGTCCAAAGCCCTCAACAGATCTATTGCATGCTTACGGTGCGACAGGTCGCGAATCACCTCTATCTCCTCTTCCGTAGGAACAGCCCCCACCCCATACCGAAGCAGGAAACTGCGGAGGGCCAGATCCCAACCCCAGGGCTCCACATGCGTGATACCGAGGCGGACCAGCTGGCGCTTATCCACGAACCGGTCAAACCTACGATGCATCACCCTCGCGAAATCCCGCTGTGCCGCCTCCACATCATCCACCAGCACAACATCATCGCCGTCTGCCCAGATGGCAGGCAGAAATCCGATATCCGCCCTCAATTGCCTTCCGGCATGGGGAGAAGTGAAATTGCTCAAGTTGGCTGCAAGAGCAAGATCGTGCTCGGGGTTAAATACATGTAACGTCATCGTTTCCAGCTGCAAAATTACTACAAAAAAACGATATTCCCGACAAAATCTCCTTAATATTTTACCTTTGACTTTAATCTGTCCCATGTTGCTAAAATTAAATTAATAAAACGTGTTAATTGAAAAGAAAGCACTGCAAAATTAAAATCGAAAACCGGATATTCCAAATCTTTTCCGCAAAATTTCCGGAAATTCAGAAAATTCATTGCAAATTTTTGCCAAAAAACAAAACATCTTAAGCATTCAGAATGCTTTCGGTTAAGTGTCGTGCCAAGACGCGTTAAGTGTTTTTGCGAAAGCGGTTATGTTCGGGTCTGTTTCCAGTTAAGTAATCTGTCAGTGGCGAAGGCATCTTAATCCGTAAATGCTACAGTATTGGCATTTAAACCGGCGAAGCGGTATCACGGGTATCACGGTATCACGGTATCATTGGTATCACGACAGGGTCGGCGAAGTTTTTTCCCTATTTTTTATATATATATTAATATATTATTTTTTATATAATATATAAA
>JAFZCU010000019.1 GCA_017556145.1 Prevotella sp.
AACCCCAAGGCCAGCATCTATTTCTGCGATGCCAAGGGTTTCAAGGGTATGATGCTTCGTGGCACAATGGAAGTTTTGACAGATGCCAAGAGCAAGGAGATGATTTGGCGCAAGGGCGATACACAGTATTATCCTGGCGGTGTGACCGATCCTAACTATTGCGTTCTGAAGTTCACCGCCACCGATGGCCGTTTCTATAGCGATTTTTATCCACGTAGCTTTGTAATCGAGTATTAACGTTGTCTAATTAAGAATGAACAAATCCCATTCGCGACTCGTTCCACATTAAGAAGATGGCATTGCTGCTTGTTGGTGCCTCCTACGACTGGGCAGTGTGCGTTTTCAAGGAGATAGCGAGCCGAATCTGTCAAGGATGTATATAGACAGATGAAACAGAATGCAACTATTTGTCTCTGGATTACGTCTAAAAGTCAGAAACTTTTAGAAAGAGATTAGAATGAATACATTAGGAAACATCATCTGGATTATATTTGGCGGGCTGCACATCGCTTTGGAATATTTCATTGCTGGCCTGATTTTGATGATAACCATCATCGGAATCCCCTTTGGCTTGCAGAGCATGAAGCTGGGTATGCTGGCTATCTGGCCGTTCGGCACGAAGGTGAAGTGGAAGCCATCACAACCCGGTTGTCTGAGCATATTCATGAATGTGCTGTGGTTCTTCGTGGGCGGCATTTGGATCTGGCTCACCCATGTTTTCTACGGCCTCATTTTCTGCATCACCATCGTTGGCATACCCTTCGGAAAGATGCATTTCCGACTCGCAAAGCTGGCCTTATCACCATTTGGCAAAGAACTCATATAGTCTAATATGAACGAGGAAAAGCGACTTCAGAGACGTCAGCGTCTGATGGACAACAAAGCGTATCAGACGATGGAAGGGCTGACCCGCTATATGGATCGCTACTATCTGGATGCACTCATCGGAGTTATTCCCGGATGGGGCGATGCCATTGCCCTGCTCTGCGTCGTGCCGTTCGTCTATTTCTCCTCCCGTGTCATCAAGAGCTTGCCGCTGACATTGGCCGTCTTGAATAATGCCCTGCGGGATTTGCTGCTTGGCATGATACCGTTCTTCGTAGGCGACATCATAGACATTTTTCATCGTGCTAACACCCAGAACATGCAGATGATTCAGGGATTCGTTGATGGTGACCAAGCGGTCATCAAACAAGTAAATCAACGAGCCTGGCAATCAGCCATTGTTCTCATCCTTCTTCTCCTGCTCATCGCCCTCATGATTTGTTTACTCGTATCTTTTGGCAGCTACCTTATAACTCACAGTATGTGAAGAATCCACTCCTTCATCTCAGTAAGGCTTTCACATCAGTCACCATGTCCTTATGCTGCTCGTCAGGCTTGGTCACCTCTGAAGTGAGAGTGATGTTGCCGGGCTTGTCCTTGGTGGAGAATGTTCCTGTGTAGACGATGTCGCTGTCGAAGATCAGCGTGGCTTCGACCTTTATCTTGTAGGTTCCCTGCGGTACGGCCTTGCCTTGCTCATCGGTAAAGTCCCATGTGAAAGTCTGTACGCCACCGCTCTGAGGAGTGGCACCTGTGACGGCATCCAACTGCACATCGGTCTTCTCCTCGGCCTTCGAGGTCTTCACCCATGTCGGTACACAGGCCGGGCGCACGATGTAGCCACGTTTGGGCTCCTCACCGCCACGGGCACGGCCTTTCGTCGTGTATGAGGTGACGAAGAGTGTCTTTACGAACTCACCCTTCTCGTTCTCTATCCATACGGCATACTGGTTAGAGCCTGGACCTGCTTGACGCTGATAGTTGAATGACACTTCAAGGGTACTGGTCTTTACGGTCTTTTTAGAACTCTGAGCCACTGCAATCACTGATAGTAGCATGGCAGACAGAACCACGGAGATAATCTTTTTTTGTCTCATAACTATAGTTTTTTGTTGGGTTACTTGATAAACAATGCTAATTCTTGATGCAAAGTTAGCGATAATTCCGTAATTATCACTATCTTTGCCGTTAGTTTTAACTGTATTTAGGTATTACAAGTAAAAGATGATAAGAATAATAGATGAACAACTGATTAGTGGTTTGGTGGAACAAGCGAAGCAGTCACCACGACTGAGGATGAACTACAACTTCCACGAAAGTCTGCAAGACAAATGTCACCGTTTCCTCAATGCCTTGGAGCCTGGCACATTTATCCCCGTACATCACCATCCTGATAAGGACGAGACTTTCGTAATCCTAAAGGGCAAGGTGAGAGTGACAACCTATAAGGACAGTGGAAAGATACTCGCATCCTGCGTCATCAGTCAGGAGAGCGGAACATACGGTATAGACATCCCCAAGAACGTTTGGCATGGATTGGAGTGCATTACACCCGCCGTACTTCTGGAATGCAAAGCAGGCCCTTTCGTTGAACATGAGGTTGACGGGATATTGGAAATCAAGAGCGGTAAAGATATCTTTCTTGCTGGCGGCTGTTTCTGGGGGACAGAGCACTATTTCAAACAGATAGAGGGCGTGGTGGAAACGGAAGTGGGATTTGCCAACGGACATACTGCTGATCCATCGTATAAAGAGGTATATACTGACACGACGGGCTATGCAGAGACAGTTCACGTGAAGTACAATCCAGATTTAGTCAGTCTTGAATTCCTCTTGCAGATGTTCTTCAAGGCCATCGACCCGACAAGTCTCAACAAACAGGGGCATGACGAGGGAACCCGTTACCGTACGGGCATCTACTATACCAATGACGAAGATTTGCCCGTCATCGAAAAGGTGTTTGCCGAGGAGCAGAAGCACTATCAGCAGCCTCTGGCCGTAGAAAAGCTGCCGTTGCAGAACTTCTATTCAGCTGAGGAATATCATCAGGACTATCTCGATAAGAACCCTACGGGCTACTGTCATCTGCCAGAGTCACTATTCGAGTTTGCAAGAAAAGCTAAAGATAAGGTTTCATTGTCTGTAATTAAAAGATCCCCCCGCAGGTAGCGAGGGGACTTTTTCGTTTCTATGAAAAAGATTTAGAGATTCAGGCTCTTCTTGAGTGCCTCGATCTTCTCTTCAGCGGCCTTGGTGCAACGCTCGTAGTCGGCTGCGCCCTTGAAGGAAGGATCCTTCACCTCTGTGTAGAACTTGATCTTCGGTTCTGTGCCAGAAGGACGTACACTGACCTTTGTGCCATCGTCGCAGAACCACTGCAGCACATTCGACTTGTCGGGCATGACAATTTTCTCCACCGTACCATCAGCCTTCTTGGCCTCCAGCTTCTGGAAGTCCTTAGCGAGCACAATCTTTGAACCGCCCAAGTCCTTCGGCGGGTTCTCGCGGAAGTTGGTCATCATCTGCTTGATCTCGTCGGCACCTGTCTTACCGGGACGCACCACATTGATGGTCACTTCCTTCGAGAAGCCATACTCCGCATAGATATCCATCAGCAGGTCGTAGAGCGTCTTGCCGTTGTCGCGAGCCCAGGCTGCAATCTCACAGATCAGACAGATAGATGCTGGGGAGTCCTTATCGCGTACCTTGTCGTATGGCAGGAAACCAAATGATTCCTCACCACCTCCGATATATTTCTTCTTGCCTTCGTTCACGCGGATCTCATTGGCAATCCACTTGAAACCGGTATAGCAGTCGTTGTACTCCACCTGGTTCTTCTTGGCAATCTCTGCAATGACCTCTGTGGTCACAATGGTCTTCACCAGGAACTCGTTGCCCTTCAGCTGGCCGAGCTTCTTCTTATTGGCGATGATATACCAAGAGAACATCATACAGGTCTGGTTACCATTCAGTATCTCCCACTCGCCCTTCGAATTGCGGCATACGATGGCCAGACGGTCGGCATCGGGATCGGAAGCAATCACAAGGTCGGCATTCAACTTCGTGCCGAGCTTCATACCCAGTGTCATGGCCTCTGCGTTTTCGGGATTCGGGCTGACCACCGTCGGGAAGTTACCGTCGATAACCATCTGCTCGGGCACCACATGGATGTTCTGGAAGCCCCAAGAGCGCAACGCCATCGGAATGATCACACGACCTGTGCCATGCATAGGCGAGTAGACGATGTTGAGGTCTTTCTGGCGCAGAATGACTTCCTGATCGACCATCGCCTCCTTGACAGCCTGGATATAGTCCCAGTCCATTTCACCACCAATGGGGATAATCAGATCCTTGTTACCCTCGAACTTCACATCGCTGATCTTCACCTTATTCACCTCGTCGATGATACCCTTGTCGTGAGGGAAGAGCACCTGGGCACCATCGTCCCAGTAAGCCTTGTAACCGTTGTACTCACGGGGATTGTGAGAGGCGGTGACATTGACACCTGCCTGACAGCCAAGCTGACGGATGGCGAATGAGATTTCCGGCGTGGGACGCAGACTCTCGAAGAGATAGACCTTGATGCCGTTAGCCGAGAAGATGTCTGCTACGCTCTCGGCAAACATACGTCCGTTGTTACGGCAATCGTGACCTACTACCACAGCACTCTGCTTTCCGGGAAATGCCTTCAAGATGTAGTTGGCAAAGCCCTGAGTGGCCATGCCTACGATGTACTTGTTCATACGGTTGGTACCTGCGCCCATAATACCACGCAGACCACCTGTTCCAAACTCCAAATCGCGATAAAAAGCATCGATCAGGTCTGTCTTGTCGGGGTTATCCAACATAGCCTGAACTTCCTTACGTGTCTCCTCATCAAAGGCGGGAGCGAGCCATTCCTTTGCACGTGCCTCGCACTGAGCAATCAATTGAGCGTTATCTGCCATAATTCTTCGTTTTTATTTGTTTTAGATTATACAATTTATTCCAACTCACAAAATTACGAAGAATTTCGCAAAGATGTTCAATATAGCGCTAACTTTTTTGTTTCTTTAAGATTTTATCTATCTCATCGAACTGTTTCCCCATGTTCAGATTGAAATAGATGCGATAGAGTGCCGGGCCCCATTTCTGCGCGCCGCCAGGCGCCAGAACCCGGTATTTTTCCATATAGGGCATTGCCTTCTGATACATTTTCCTGATCTGTTTCTTATGTCGCACAGGATCCATTCTGAGCGCAATGTTCACATACGCCGTTCCTGCATTGTAATAAGCTTCGGCCATATCGGGATGGCGTTTGATCAGCCGATCAGAATAGTCAAGACTCTCAGCGAATCTCTCGAGCCTGAGCAGTGCCACCGACTTGGCGAAGAGGAAGAGACGGCTGGTAGAATCGGTCATCAGTGCTTGATCGGCCACTTCAAGTGCCTTCTCCGGCTGGTTCTGATAGCTGTCCATCAGCCTGGGGAAGAAATAGTTCGACAACGGATAGTCGTTGAAACCCTGCCAGAGCGTGGCGACATACATCGAATCGTCCTTCAGCGCCTTCCACGACTCCGCCACATACTGTAGTGTCCAACTGCGCTTAGCCGTATCGCCCAAGGCGAGATCCCGATAACGCAATGCCAATACCGGTTCGTCCATCCGATAGGCACTATAGGTAGCCCAATAGGCTGCCTCTGCCATACGGGGCTCCTGCGAAAAATCATAGCCCGAGAACAACGGTTGGCGTCGACAGTCAATATAGGTTTCAAAATAGTCGTAAGCTTTCTTGAAATCACCTTTCCTTACCAGATAGCTGCCTCCGAAGAAAAGATTGGTGCGATAACCATTCATGTCATGAGCCACATCCTTGCGTAGCTCCAGATCCACCTTGCCCTTTTTGTCGGGACGGGCATCAAGGGAGTCCATACGGAAAGAGATGGTGAAAAGCTTGCGGACGAGTGAGAAGAACTGGGCCGTATCCTGCTGTTTCTTCATATAAAAACGTTCATTGGCCTGTTCGTACTGCTTCTGAACGCTCTGGAACCAGATTTCATAGATACGCTTATTCTCGCGGTTGGCAGAGTCTTTCAGCAAGTCAGTCATCAGTTTCTCAGCCTTATCGAAATTCTTGCCACTCTTCAGGTAGGTGCGCGCCTCACCAATCTGTTTGCGCTGGGCGCAGACAGGCAGTGCTACAATGAACAGAGCTATGAATACCGTAAATCTCCTGACTCTCATCCTCCTTACCTTATTAAAAAAGAGAAAGCCATTTGACTTTCTCTCTATTTCGTGATTCCGGCGGGATTCAAACCCACAACCTTCTGATCCGTAGTCAGATGCTCTATTCAGTTGAGCTACGGAACCCCATTCTTGCATCTTAGAGGTTTCCCTTATCTGTTTTGCGGGTGCAAAGGTACGCACTTTTTTCGAACTGACCAAATGTTTTGGGGACTTTTTTTGAAAAACATTCATTTTTCACACGATTATGCGCGTTTTGTGATAATTCTCACGGAATTCTGAGGGGCTGCAGCCCTTTTTCTTACGGAAAATACGATTGAAATTGCTCAGGTTGTTGAACCCGCAGCCATAGCCAATCTCCGCAATCGAATGAGTGCTGTCGACAAGCATCCGGCTTGCATAGCCCAGTCGCATATCGATGATATAATCCGTCAGGTTACGACCTGTATGCAGCTTGAAGAACCGGCTGAAGGCACTGGGACTCATACCGGCAATATCGGCCATGTCGTTCAGGCGGATCTCGTTCATATAGTTCTGATTGATATAGTTTTTCACCTTCAGCACCTGTCGACTGTCACTGGCCACCTCAACTTTTGCAAAACTGCTCGTAGCCAATGGCCTTGCCCCTGGGCAGCGCGAGAGCTCATAGAGAATGCTGAGGAATTGCTGGAAGGCATAGAAGCCATCCTTCACGCTACTGAGTGTGCAAAGCATCGGATAGACCTTCAAGATAGCGTCCATCGGAAAACTCAGTCCTTTCTGTGCCTCGTGCATCATCTTCTGCAACGATCTGAAGGGATTACGTCCGAAGATGCTGTCGTCAGAGAAGTCAATGTCGAAGTGTACCGTAATCTCGTGGATGTCTTCACTGGTGCAGGTATTCTGCTCCCACACATGCTCCAGATCAGGACCGGTAATCAATACCAGGTCGTAATCGCCAATCACCTCGTTGGAGTCACCCACAATACGTCGCACGCCGGGGGCATGCTCAACAAAGTTCAGTTCGAATACCTGGTGGTTATGAATGGGGTAAGTGAACTCCTTCTTACGTCTTTCTGCTATATAGAGCACATCCTTACCCGTCAGCTGGGTAATCTCGTGTATAACCTTCGACTCAGCCATCTTATATCTTGAGTTCCTTCAAGATTTCCGACATACGCTGCATATTCTTGATACGCATGGGAACGAGGGGCAGGCGCAGTACGTTCTCGATGAATCCCATCTCAGAGAGCATCGCCTTCACGCCTGCAGGATTGCCGTCAACGAAAAGCAACGAGAACAGATCGGTAAAGCGGTGGTGGATCTTTCGGGCTGGGTCATACTCGCCACGCATCTGCAGACGGATCATCTTCGAGAACTCCTTTGGCAGGGCGTTACCGATGACGCTGATTACACCGACGGCTCCACAGCTGATCATCGGGAAGGTCAGTGAGTCGTCACCGGAGATCACATCAAAATCGTTGGGCTTGTTCTTGATGATCTCGTCCACCTGCTCCAGATTGCCGCTGGCCTCCTTGATGGCCACGATGTTACGGCAGTCACGGGCCAGACGGACAGTAGTGGCAGCCTGCATATTCACACCAGTACGACCTGGTACATTATACAACACAACAGGCAGTGAGGTAGCAGCGGCAATGGCCTTGAAGTGCTGATAGAGACCTTCCTGCGAGGGCTTGTTGTAATAAGGACAGACACTCAGAATGCCGTCGATGCCTCGGAAGTCGCCATTCTTCAGTTCCTCTACGACAGCAGCAGTGTTATAGCCACCACAGCCCATCAGAATCGGTACACGTCCCTGGACATAGTCCACGATGGTGTCCTTGATCTTCAGCTTTTCTGCTGGAGTGAGGACAGGTGTCTCTCCAGTCGTAGCAAGAATACAAAAGAAGTCGGCGCCGTTGTTGAGCTGATAGTCCAACAGACGTATCAGAGCCTCGTAGTCAACGGAGCCGTCTTCCTTGAATGGTGTGATAAGGGCGATGCCCAGTCCCTTGAATATATTGTGTACCATATAGAATGAATTTGCGTTGAGAAGCGGCAAAGTGCCGAATTCGGGTGCAAATTTACACAATTTTATTCAGAAACGCATCATTTTGCCCTTATTTTTTGCAAAAAAGTATTATTCTGACTTAAACAAGTCCTTAATTCCACCAATTGATCCAAGCAGGTTCGTAGCCTCATAAGGCAGATAGACGGTCTTGGTCTTGTCGCCCTCAGCCAACTCCTGCATCATCTGGATATACTTCTGAGCGAGCAGGTAGTTGGCGGGATTCGTCGACTTACCCACAGCCTCTGAGATCAGTTCGATGGCCTTAGCCTCTGCCTCTGCCTTGCGGATTCGTGCCTGGGCCTCACCTTCTGCCTCGAGGATAGCCTGTTCCTTGGCAGCCTCGGCCTTGTTGACGATGGCGGTACGCTCACCCTCTGAAGCGAGGATCTCGGCAGCCTTCTGTCCCTCAGAGGTCAGGATCTGCGCACGTTTGTTACGCTCGGCCTGCATCTGCTTCTCCATGGCGGTCAGCACAGAATCAGGAGGTGTAATGTCCTGCAGCTCCACGCGGTTCACCTTCACACCCCACTTGTCAGTGGCATCGTCGAGCACGGCGCTCAGTTTCTTGTTAATCGTGTCACGTGAGGTCAGCGTCTCGTCGAGCTCCAACTCACCGATGATGTTACGCAGCGTGGTCTGTGTCAGCTTCTCGATGGCGTTGGGCAGGTTATTGATCTCATAGGTAGCCTTGAAGGGATCCACAATCTGGAAGTAGAGCAGGGCGTTGATTTCCGTCTGTACGTTATCCTTGGTAATCACGTTCTGCTTGGGGAAATCGTACACCTGTTCACGCAGGTCGATGGTGGTCGAATATTGGTATCTGCCATGATTCAGCACCACGATCGACTTGGCACGGTCGATAAACGGGATGATAATGTTGATACCGGGTTTCAGCGTGGCATAGTAACGTCCGAGACGCTCCACGATCTTGGTTTCCGACTGAGGGATAATCACAAGGGCCATCTTTGCGAAGAGAATCACGCAAATCACAATGGCAATCAGTACATAACTCATAATGTCCATAATGTTTAATGTTAATTGATTAATGAATAGTTTCTACGGTAATAATGGTGCTCTCGCGGCCTACCACGCGCACGTTCTTGCCTTCGGGGATATCCTCAGGCTCGTTGGTCACGGCCTTCCAGATGTCACCGTCGATCTGTACACGGCCGAAGCCGTCGGCCTTGACAGTCTCCACCACCCTGCCCTGACGGCCCATCAGTGCATCAGCATTACTCACGCGGGGATCTTCTCCCTTGTGAAGGTAGCGCCTGGCAAATGGCCTTACATAAACGAGGGCAACCATCGAGAAGACGGCAAAGGCGAACAACTGCAAATAAAAACTCTCGCTCAGAAGTGCCGATAAGACAGCTCCCAAAGCTCCAATAGCAAAGCAGATGATGAAGAAATCGCCAGCCATGAGTTCCAAGATCAAGCAGACCACGGCTATTACCGCCCACATCTGCCACAAGTGTTGTGCTAAATACTCAATCATAGTCGTATCGTTTTAGAGTGATAAAATAAAGTCGTCCCAGTCTTTTGACGAGCCTTTTATACCGAACACCTTCGAGTAAAGGCGGCTACGCGTCGATGCCACGCTCTCCTTCGAGTGCGCCGTCAGCAGCGCGATGTCCTTCGGCTGGATTCTCACCTTGATCAACAGACTCACGTGGTAGTCCTGTTCCGACATGCGGTAGAGGCTGTAGAGCTTCTCGGTAAAGCCCGTGTAGATGCCGTTCACCACCTCGGTCAGCTCCGTCCAGTCCTGTTGTGTCAGACTGCGTCCGTGATTCAGACAGCTCTGAAGGCGCTGGTACACATCCGATGAGAAGATCATGGTCTCCGCATGCTCGCGCTTCTCATTCTCCAGCCGCGCTACCTTATTATGATAGTCGAGCGTGGCTTTCTTCTCCTCGAGCTCCAGTCGCAGCAGCGAGTTCTCGTCGCCCAGTTTCTTCAGCAGTGTCTCCAGTTCAGCGATCTTTGCCTCGTTCTGAGCAATGCTCTGCGTGCTCTGCGACTGCTGTGACTCCTGCAGCGTGCGGATCTTCTCATGCATGACCATCATCTTACGACGGCTGTTCTGCACTGTCACCACAAAAAGTACTGCGTAGACCACCATACCTATTATTAATAGGAACCACTCACGATCGGTGAGGCCGAGGCCGGATGTCATAATCAACGTTTGAATCATGGCGCAAAGTTACGACTTATAAACGATACTTCCAAACATTTCCGTTCGCAATAGTTTGCAGCTGCATTCGCAATAGTTTGCAGCAGCATTGTCAGTTCGCAAAAGTTTGCAAACCATCCATCACCTTCACTACCTTTCCACTCTTTAACCGAATGATATTCAAGCCTTTATGCGGTTTTTCAAGACGTCTTCCGTCTGGCGAGAAGATAGCTTCAGGTGTCTGGTTATCAGCCTGACTATCTATATCAACAATACCCTTGATAGTTACAACATAGTCAGAATAGCTGAAGGTCGTATCCATCTTATCGCCCCAGATATAGTCCTCCAATCCAGGGTAATCGATAAAGGGATTGCGGTTTTTCTGGATGGCATAGACGGCATTATTGCGGTTGATTTCCTTTTCACTCACAGGGTCGTTCTTCGCCCACTTCATCAGCATCTTCAGTTGCCAACTGCTCAGGCCTGGATAGGCATTACCATCGAGGGTGGGATTTGATTCTGGATAGTTAACATACCAATCGGCAATCTTCTCCTCGTAGCAGGTCACCATATAAAAATAGGTTCGTGCGAAGTCGCCCTTGTACTCATCGTTAGGCTCGAACACGGTGCCTGAATAGCCCTCTACAGTACAGGCACCCAGTTTGCTGAAATCATTAGCCGACTTATAGCTCTCGCCGTTCGTCTCGCCGAAGGGATTGTTACCGCGCTTGTTGTTCACAATCTTGTCGGTGGGATACATGTGGTGCAGATCGGTATACATGGGCATAACCTTGCCACCGAACCAGCTGTTAGGAAATGAGTGTTCACGATTGTAGAATTGTCCCTCCTTATTTCCGCTTCCACTGTCTTGATCTGTTCCGAAGGTCATCTCGCGCAGGTTCGAGTACATGTCCCATACGGAGCCGTTAGCCCGGGCATCAGTGGTCTTGAAGTGTGTCCACAGCGCCTTATAGGCCGTATTAAGGTCACCGCCCTCATCGCGGTTGTAGATAATACCGCATAGTGCAGTCTTCAGCCCAGCCCCCTGCTTACCGTCAGCATTCTTGTAATACTCGCCGGAGTCGTTTGGTCCTTGCGCAAAACAGCCGGCCGTCCCAGCCAGCGTCATCCATGTAATGAGTAATAGTCGCTTCATAAGTATTTGATAAATATGTTGTTTATTCCTTGACGAAGGTAATACGATCCTGCGGCTTAGCATAAATCGAGGGCAACTTGCCACCGTTGAAAGTCTGGAGGAATTCGACCACGCAGTCACAATAGCTCTGCGAGGTAGTGGTCAGCACACGAGCGGCCTTCAACATATCGTAGAAGCCACCCTTAATGGAATACTCGGTGGTGGCGATGGTATAGCGGCGTGCAAGGTCAATAGGCTGGTACTGTCCTGAGGGGGAATCCAGCACAGCCACATCACTCACGCTGCGCCCTCTGGCACCCTGACGGACTTTGAACTGCAAGCCCGAAACCTGCGGGAAACTGCCATCCTCCACGTCAAAAGTGGCACACTTCTGGAGCATGTCGACAATCTGCTGACCGGTGGCTTCAAGACGGATCATAGGATTGTCGAAGGGCAGCGCATCGAGCACGCTACCATAGGTAATGGCACCCCTGGCAATGGAGCTACGGATACCGCCGCCGTTCTGCAAGCCAATATCGGTCTTCATAGCCATACGGAAGGCATCAGCCACGAGGTCACCGATATTCGTTTCTGCCGTACGTACACGACGCGTCTTGCCATCGGCTTCATAGATGCTCAGGTCGAAATCGCTGCGACAGAGTTCCCGGGCAGTGACCTTGGTCATCAGTGCCTTGACGCTATCGGTGACAGCTGTCACACGGGCGTTGCGGTATTCCACATCCTTCAGGGGAAGGAGTTCTGTGAGGATGCGGCCGTCAGCAGTAATCACCAGTTTGCCGATGTTCGCCAGCTGGGTGCCCGTCTGCGAAACGGGAATCATGCGGCCATCAAGATTGGGAGCCTCGCTATGTGGAATGGTAGAATGGCTGTGGCCATCGAGCACCACATCGATGCCGCGGGTGCGGGCCACAAGGTCGTGGCTGTTGAGGTTGTTGGTCACTGGCTCTTCACCGAGATGGGATATCAGCACCACGATGTCGGCACCCATACTGCGGGCCTCGTCAACTGCCTGCTGCACGATGCGCGCCACTTCCATGGGCTTCAGATCGTAGAGTTGCATGCCATTGTCATCATAGAACGAATAGGCCTCGGCACGCATGGCCTCACCTGTGACAGCTCCGACGAATGCGACGCGACGTCCACCATACTGGCGGATGATATAGGGCGTATAGAATGGAATCGGCGAACCTGACTCGAAGAAGTTGGCACAGACGATGGGGGTTTTCAGTTGGTCGAGCAACTCACGCAGGCGGGGTACACCATAGTCAAACTCGTGGTTGCCCAGGCCGATGGCATCGTAGTTCATCTGGCGCAGAATATCAATAATATACTGTCCCTTGGAAAGGGAACCTGCGGTAGCACCCTGCAGGAAATCGCCACAACTGACGAGGGCGACGGATGCGGTGTCGCTGGCGGAGAGCGCATCGCGCAGGCCAGCCACACGGGCATAGCCGTCGATGGCACAATGAACATCATTCTCATAAAGCACCACGATGGTCTTCTGTTTCTGGCTGATGGCGTTGAGATAGCCGAGAAGAGCCATCTTACCACGCATGGTCTCACGCGGGGTGAACTCACCGTTGACCCAGAAGTAGCGTTGGTTGAAATAGGACTCCTGACGCGGCCAGCCACCATCAGCCCAAGTGGGATAGCAGTTTTTCAGGATGACCTGCGCATCACCGCCATTGTGTCCTGGCGACCATGTCTCGGTGCCGTTGAAAGGCGTCTGACCCGGATGACACTCAGGTGCGCCATCGTTACGGCCTGTGGTATAGCAGTCGGTGATATGACGCTCGCCTAAGCCAGTCATCTCAACGATATTGCCGGGATTACGGCCCATCGCCCACCCTGCCTCGGTGTACATGACGTGTTCAAGTTCACGTTTGCGGACGTCGTCGGCCATATAATGAGCCAGCATCACAAGTTGCAGGTTCTGCGACACCTGCCAACGGCTGTCGTTGGCACTTCGACGCGAGGGACGCTCGGCCATGTGACTGATATTGTAACTTTCGGCCTGCGCATTGATGCTGCTGCGGAGGTTATCGTAGAGCGTAGCGTGATGGCGTGGATGCGGACAGGTGAGATAGGCGGCTGCAGCCCAGACTTGGCAGAAGGGCACGTCGCGGGCACTGAACTGATTGGTGACGCCAATGCCGAAGAACCCCTGACGACCTTTGCTGAAAAGTGGCGAGTTAGGGGTCTTGATCATACTCTCCTCGGCGAAGGCGGTCTCCCACTCCTGCTCTCCTGTGAGATTGTAGAGGAAGGCGGCAGCCAACTGACGGAAGTCGCGCCCCCGCATCTGAATGCTGCCGACGTCCTGCATGTCGTCGAGCTGCTGGTTCTCCTGCCTCTCAGCAAAGCGGAAGGCCTTGATAGCCTCGGTGGTATAATACTGTCGGAGGGAGTCGTTATGCTGCAAACGGAAGGCTTCACCCAGTACGGCACAGTTGGCAGCATTGGCCCAGGCTGCCATCGTGGTACAGCCAGCCTGGAACATCACCGTCCAGTCGGAACAGGGATTGGTAACCCCTTGCGAGTAAGCTTCGCCATCACGGATGGAGAGGAAGAAATCGACCTCGTTTCGGGCTTCGTCGATAAGATCGGGAATGCCGTTGCCACTCTCACGGATGCCGAGATGATCGTCTGACAAACGCCCGTCTGAGAGAATATAAGGCAGCAGCATATCATAGATGTTGCTGACATGCGCCAGATGACGATCCCAATCGAAGGCATCGGAATGGCCCCCACGGACAACTGTATTCACGGGATTGCCGGGCAGACGATGCTTCCAGAAAATCGAGGCCTCGGCTTTCTTGAAATGGGGCTCATCCCACACATCGGTACGCAGTTGGCGCCATTCAGGACTCCAAGGGGTAAGGTCGGTCTTATAGACCGTGAATTCCTTCGGGTCTACATCTGGAATGAATTGCGGCTGACGTGGCACAGGCCATACATGCTCGGGATCTCTCGGCTCACCGAGACGCATGTAATAATAGCCCCTCACAGAATAGCGGTAAGGCTGGAAGTAGACGTCGGGCGAAATATCAAAGTCCATACTACAGCCCACATCCTCGACCACGAGGCGATAGCGGCCCGGAGCGGCAGAGTGGAAATCGATATTCCATACGTCGGTACCGATGAGGGCCTTCTTACCGGCTTCCTGCTCAGCAGCAGAGGCAGGTTTCCAGAATTTCACCGTGCCGGCACTCTGTTTCTCCTGCGTTTTCACATTGTATAAATAAACCTGCTTGCCTTCGAAGTCCTTATAATCACGCTGACCACCGTCGCCCAACCACTGATAGAGATCGGCAGCATGGGTCTGCTCGGAAGGCACATAGCCGATGATATTGACATGAACGGCCTCCGATTGCGTATGCCAGATGTCAAAGCAGACAGAGAGCGAAGCTTCGTCGGCACCGATACCTGTTGGGATGGCGACGGTATAGATGCACCCCTGCTTCATGGCCTTCGGCAACTGGAGGAATAGCCAGTGGTCGAGTTCGCTGGTAAGCGTGTGGTCGATGTTCATCGGCTTCGACTTGCGCCACACATGCTGCGGACGGACGGAACCGAAGCCCTTGTCGTCAACGGAGCTGATACGCCAGAGCGCGGCTTGCTGGGCGCGGTCGGTCTTCAACCGCTCCCCGAAGACGAGCAGGGTATCATCGCCCTCGGCAAACGAGTGACCCAGATAGGCACTGGGACCCGTGCCATCGTCACGATAATGCACTTCACCGTCACGGAAATGCACCATGAGGTAGTTCTTGTCAATCACTTGGAGTCCGAGGACCTTCGTGGCTGCTGCCGGTGTAGCCGTCATCATAACAGCAAGCAGGATGACAGTCTTGAGAAACTTCTGAGTCATAATATTCATCTGTTGTTGGTTTCTGTTGTTGCGAATATGTTGGGCAAAGATACGGACTTTTTACGAGAAAGCCAAACAATTTGCCCACTTTTTCTTCCGCAGCACAACAAAACAGCGGAAAAATGCGTTATATTATCTGATGAAGCGAACGAAGACATATCTCCTGCTGACAGTCATGCTACTGATGAGCCTGACCATAAGTGCCGATGATTTCACACTGAAGGGCAAGGTGATCGATGAAGAGAACAATGCGCTGGAACTGGTGACGGTGTCGTGTCTGGAACAGGGCAAAGTGACGATGACCAATCTGCAGGGTGAATTCTCGATCAGCCTGAGCAGTGCCGACTCGGTGGTGGTACGTTTCTCAATGATAGGCTATGCCACCAGGAGTCGCGTGTTCCGCAGACCGAGGGGCAATCAGACCGTCCAGATTGTGATGAGACCGATGGAAGCCCTTCGTGAAGTGACCATCACTGAGAAGCGACGTCAGACCAGCACGACCGAACAACTGGATATCGAAGATGCCAAGCAGGGACCCTCCACTACGGGCAATGCTGTTGAAGAACTGATTCAGCAGCAGGCAGGTGTCTCGTCGCATAACGAACTGTCGTCGCAATACAATGTTCGTGGTGGCTCCTTTGACGAGAACTCCGTCTACATCAACAATGTGGAAATATACCGCCCATTGCTCGTGCGTAGCGGACAGCAGGAAGGCCTGTCGATTATCAATGCCGATATGGTAGAGAAGATTGGTTTCTCAAGTGGCGGTTTTGAGGCGAAATATGGCGACAAAATGTCATCGGCCCTCGACATCACCTATCGTCGTCCTAAGCGTTTTGAGGCATCCGCCACCGCCTCGCTGTTGGGTGCCAGCGGATATCTGGGCATGAGCAACAGGAAATTCGCCATGAGCCACGGCCTCCGATACAAGACCAACCGCTATCTGTTAGGTTCCCTCGAAACAACTGGAGAATACCGGCCCAATTTCTTTGATTATCAGACCTATATTAGTTATACACCTAATAGCAGATGGGCATTGGACATGATAGGTTATATCTCGGAGAATCACTATAACTTCAAGCCCATCGATCGTGAGACTTCATTTGGTACCATGGAGGATGTCAAGTCGTTCAAAGTGTATTTCGACGGTCAGGAGAAGGATGTGTTCCGCACCCTCTTCGGCACCGCTGCCATTACGCGCATCTTTTCCGACTCTACCAAGGTAAAATTCCTGACATCTGCCTTCCATACCAAAGAGAAGGAGACCTACGACATCATGGGTCAGTACTGGCTTGATGATACGGAGTCGTCGGAGCATCTCGGCGTGGGCACCTATATGGAACATGCCCGCAATTACCTGACAGCCGATGTGGTCAGTTTCAAGTTGATGGCCACTCACAAGACACAACGTCACGATACGGAGGTTGGACTCACCTACAAGACAGAGCGCATCAGCGAACAAGCCCGTGAGTATGAGATGCGCGACTCCAGCGGCTACTCCATCCCCCACTCTGCCGACCGTCTCGACATGATTTACACCCTCACTTCGACGAACGACGTGAAGAGCCACCGTATTGAGGCCTATGCGCAGGATACCTACCGGTTCGCCAAGGGGGAAACCTTCTACACGCTGAACTATGGCGCCAGATTATCCAACTGGTCGTTCAGCAAGGAGACCATCGTCTCACCACGTGCCTCGCTGGCCATCGTACCCGCCTTCAACCACGACCTGACCTTCCGTTTCGCCACCGGTCTCTATTACCAGGCACCATTCTACAAGGAGATGCGTGACACGGTGACAGAAAACGGCATCACCGTGGCCAAACTCAACGAGAAGATCAAAAGCCAGCGCTCGCTGCAATTCATCGCTGCGATGGACTATCGGTTTAAGTTGCTCGACCGTCCCTTCCGTTTCACCTCCGAATTCTATTACAAGGCACTGTCGAACCTCATTCCCTATAACATCCAGAACGTGAAGGTGACCTACTATGGTGAGAACCTGGCATCGGGCTATACGGCCGGTCTCGATTTGAAACTATATGGAGAGTTCGTGCCAGGCACTGACTCATGGCTCACGTTCTCGCTGATGAAGGCACAGATGAAGATGAACGGCATCTCGTTTCCGCAGCCCACAGACCAGCGATGGGCCATCAACTTCCATTTTACAGACTACTTCCCAGGCACCGACCGCTGGCGGATGACACTGAAGCTGGCCTTTGCCGACGGTCTGCCTTTCGGTGCACCCCACAGAGGCATCGAACGACAGAATTTCCGGGCTCCCGCCTACAAGCGTGCTGATATCGGTATGAACTTCCGGGCCATCAAAGATGGAAATGGCGTGAAAAACCTTTGGTTAGGTATCGATTGCCTTAATCTGTTTGGCATCTCCAACGTGAACAGCTACTACTGGGTGACTGACGTCAGCTCACGCCAATGGGCCGTGCCCAATTACCTCACAGGCCGTCAAATCAATGGAAAAGTGACCATAGAGTTTTAAATAGTGTTAATTCGACATATTTTCCTCATATTTATAGATATAATTCAAAAGAATTTCATAATTTTGCAACCAAAACAATGAAATAAAATTATTAGTAAACAATGAAGTTCAGAAATCTATTCCTTTTCTTCGCCGCATCCGCATTGTTAGCGTCATGTGGTAAATACGAATTTGACTCGTCCCAGGTTAATCAGGAGATTGTCAACCAGAATGCCAAGAATCAATTGGGCGTAGAGATTGACCCCAATCAGGATTGGAGGCCCATCCTTCAAGGTAGTGTGACCATCACCGCTAATGCCGACCTGGAGAATATTGTCAAAGTGCAGGTGCTCACAGAATCACCTTTCAACAATGAAGAAGCAATGGTTCTCAGTAGCAAGGACTGTCAGGCCGGACAGCAGGTGACGCTCAACTATGAGGCACCTGACTATCTGACTGAACTGGTGGCAGCTTGTGTGAACGCCAAGGGCGTGTATTACATCAAAGTGTTTGATATCAACAGCACATCCGTTGATTTCAAATCTGCCAGTGTCCGTACGCGTGCTGCTGACAGCGGTTTCCCCTCTCAGATTCTTCTCGGCAGTGCCATCAAGTCTTTCAACGCTGAGCGCGCAGAGGCATCTCTGAACAGCGAGTATCACAATGTTGTCAACTACGACAAACCAGAAGGTGTTAATGGCAGAAACAGATGGTACACTGTCTGGAACGACGGCTCATGGGTCGATGACCGCCTTTGGTCTCATCAATCTGTTACAGGCGATGGCGGCTGGTCTGTCAACAACGGCACCATTGTGCGCCCGGTATCTGATCCCGGTGATTTGGCAACCGTCAAGAAATACGTTAACGACAACATCAAGAAAAAAGGCGGTGACAATCAGGTCAATGGTAAAGCCAACAACTGGCAGAAAATCGCTCAGGGAACCGCTTATTTCTCTGTCGACAACAACTATCTGACCAGCAATGGTACGCCCACCATCCTTATTCCCGTTCAGATGAACACAACTGAGGGGAATTTCAACACCATCTACTATTATTATTTCGATCCGGCAAAGGTTAAAACGGCAGAAGATATAAAGAAGTTGCCTAAGTTCAAGGCTATCAATGGTTATGCCGGTGACAGTAATTTCAAGAGAGAGAATGAATATCTTCTCCCCTACTATGGTGACAGTCCTGTTGAAGGCATGTGGGCCAGCCCGATTATCCCCAAAGGCTACAAAATCGGATTCCTGAACAGAAAGGACTACAATAACCAAGGCGACATGGTCAATTGCGCCAGCGGATGTACCTATGGTGACGGCAGACTGAACGTGGAAGTGAACCATCTCTTCGGACATTACTTCTCTGCTATTGACAAACAGTATGCCCAGGACATCATTATCACCGATGCTTCAGGTAAGAATAAGCAGACGAAAAACGGAAGCGCTACCAACGGTATGGATTGGGATAGCCCGCGCATTGGCATATTCAGTGCCAACAACCGTACATACCTCTGCTTCGAAGATGGTGCCGACCTTAACTTCTCCGACATGATCGTGGAGATTAAACAGGGTACGGAAATCATTGAGGAAACCGTGGCTCCAGATGTGGACCCCATCATCTATACCATGTGTTTTGAGGACAGACCTGCTCAGGCAGACTATGACATGAACGATGTCGTATTGACTGCGGAACGCTATAGCGACACACAGGTCAAGTTGACACTTTTGGCATGCGGCGCACAAGACGAGGTCATTCTCCAGGGAACAAAATCCTCAGTGTTAGACGGAAAAGACATACACAAGATCTTAAACATGCCAGAGGGACAGCATTTTGCCAATACCCAGATTGGAGGCTACACCTGTAATCCTGTTTCCGATATCATCACCATCGGCAACATGTCCATTGAGGAATTCCTCACAGGTATAAGCATCAAGAATATGGTTACCGGCTTCACAGTCGGAATGCCTAAACCCGCAGAATCCCCATACGCCATCATCGTTCCTATGGCTTTCAACTATCCGAAGGAAGGAGCCAGTATCATTAAGGCTTATCCGGATTTCGCAAAGTGGGCCGCCGATGTTAATGCCTGTAAAGATTGGTATAGAAGCACTGAAGGTGTTGATCGATATCCAACCCTTTTCCTGAATCAATAATAAGGTTAAAACCAACCAATAATCAGCAAGATTGCCGCTCGTATGGGTGGCAATCTTTATTTTAGTATAAAAAAAGCCTAAAAAAACTAAGGTTTCTCCTTATTCTCCAGTTTATTGATTATCTTTGCACATTATTTATAAATATATACTAATTTATTAAGTTATGAAGATTTCTCATATTGAGCATCTGGGCATCGCAGTCCAGAGCATCGAGGAAAGCCTGCCGTACTTCACTGAGGTACTGGGCTTGGAGTGTTATGCAACAGAAGTAGTAGAGGATCAGAAGGTGAAGACCGCCTTCCTGAAGTGTGGTGAGGTGAAGCTCGAGCTTTTGGAGCCGACATCCCCCGAGAGCACCATCCAGAAGTGGCTCGACAAGGGCAACAAGGGTGTTCACCATGTAGCATTCTGTGTAGAAGACGGTGTTGCCGAAGGTCTGGCAGAAGTGTCAGAGAAGGGTGTCCGCCTCATTGATGAGAAGCCCCGCAAGGGTGCCGAGGGTCTGAACATTGCCTTCCTGCATCCGAAATCCACCTGCGGAATCCTCACTGAACTCTGTGAGCACCCGGAATAAATTGTCAAATAGTAAATTGTCAAATAGTCAAATCAAGCAATGAGCAAGCAATTAGAAAAGATCAAGCAATTGATTGAGAAGCGTGAACAAGCACGCCTCGGTGGTGGCGAGAAAGCCATCCAGAAACAGCACGAACGCGGTAAGTACACAGCCCGTGAGCGCATTGAGATGCTGCTCGACGAAGGTTCGTTCGAGGAGTACGATATGTTCAAGGAGCACCGCTGCCACAACTTCGGCATGGAGAAGAAGCAGTTCCTTGGCGACGGCGTTGTAGCAGGAAGCGGCACCATCGATGGCCGTCTGGTATTCATCTTCGCACAGGACTTCACCGTTCATGCCGGTTCTCTGTCTGAGACCATGAGCCAGAAGATCTGCAAGGTGATGGATATGGCCATGAAGATGGGAGCCCCTGTGATTGGCATCAACGACTCGGGTGGTGCCCGTATTCAGGAGGGTATCAACGCCCTGGCCGGCTACGCAGAGATCTTCGAGCGTAACATCCTGGCTTCAGGTGTGATTCCTCAGATTTCCGGTATTTTCGGTCCTTGCGCCGGTGGTGCCGTCTATAGCCCTGCCCTTACCGACTTCACCCTCATGATGGAAGGCACATCTTATATGTTCCTCACAGGTCCTAAGGTGGTGAAGACCGTGACTGGTGAGGATATCGATCAGGAGCATCTGGGTGGTGCCTCCGTTCATGCCACCAAGTCGGGTGTGACCCACTTCACGGCAAAGACCGAGGAGGAAGGCCTGCAGATGATTAAGATGCTGCTGAGCTACATCCCCTCCAACAACATGGAAGTGGCTCCCCGTCGTAAGTGCGACGATCCCATCAACCGTATGGAGGACACCCTCAACGAGATTATTCCCGAGAATCCCAACGAGGCATACGATATGTACAAGGTCATCGGTTCGATTACCGATAATGGCGAGTTCTTCGAGGTTCAGCCGAAGTTTGCCAAGAACATCATCGTAGGTTTCGCCCGCTTCAACGGTCAGAGTGTCGGTATCGTGGCTAACCAGCCGTCATGCTATGCTGGTGTGCTCGACGTGAACGCAAGCCGTAAGGGAGCCCGTTTCGTCCGTTTCTGCGACGCCTTCAACATTCCTATCGTATCGCTCGTCGACGTTCCTGGATTCCTGCCTGGTACAGGTCAGGAGTACAATGCCGTCATCCTGCATGGTGCCCAGTTGCTCTATGCTTACGGAGAAGCTACTGTACCCAAGATCACCGTCACCCTGCGCAAGTCGTACGGCGGTTCTCACATCGTGATGGGCTGTAAGCAACTCCACACCGACTTGAACTATGCATGGCCGTCGTCCGAGATTGCCGTGATGGGTGCTGCTGGTGCCGCTGCCGTGCTGTATGCCAAGGAGGCCAAGGCCAAGAAGGAAGCCGGTGAGGATGTCAAGGCCTTCATCGCTGAGAAGGAGGACGAGTACAACGAGCTCTTCGCCAATCCGTATCAGGCAGCCAAGTACGGCTACATCGATGATGTGATTGAGCCTCGTAATACCCGTTTCCGCATCTGTCGCGGTCTGGCTCAGCTTGCTACCAAGCGTGATGCCCTGCCCGCTAAGAAGCATGGTAACATTCCTATGTAGTTTATTGTTTACAGTTTATTGTTTACAGTTTATAGTTAATAGTTTATAGTTTATAGTTTATAGAATGAACAACGAAGTATATGCAGCCATTGCCTTGGCTCTGCACGAGCATCTGGGCAATAACGTTCACGACCGCGAGCCCGGCATTATCACCATTAATGCCCACACGACTCAGTGGAACGGCTATGCGCTGTCGTTTACACCACAACCCTAAATAAAACATAAAGGTTATGAATGAATATAAGTATACAATCAACGGCAACAAATATGAGGTGGTTATCAGTGATATCACCGATAATATCGCCACGTTGACCGTCAATGGTGAACAATATACCGTAGAGATGGAGAAGCAGGCAGAGCCTGAGAAGCCCAAACCCGTTGTACGCAAGGCTGACGATGCAGGTGAGAGTAGTTCTACCGTATCTTCAGGTTCTGCTTCTGGCACAGCCATCAAGGCCCCGCTGCCCGGCGTGATCATTGAGGTCTGTGTAACCGAAGGTCAGGAGGTCGCAGCTGGCGACACTGTGGTTGTACTCGAAGCCATGAAGATGGCCAATGCTTTGCAGGCAGAGAAGTCTGGCAAGATTTCCGCCATCGTCGTTAAAGTTGGTCAGAGCGTGATGGAAGACGAGGCCCTCGTTTACATCGAGTAATGACAAGCAACCGATAACAT
The DNA here is from genome assembly GCA_017556145.1 of Prevotella sp. GTDB lineage: Bacteria > Bacteroidota > Bacteroidia > Bacteroidales > Bacteroidaceae > Prevotella. The sequence continues at coordinate 22,777 of JAFZCU010000019.1, forward strand.
GACAATCCCCAGGCTCTATCGTGAGTCTGGGGATTTTTCTGCACCGCCTCGAGAAACATTGGAAGTGATTTTTCCGATCGGGAGACCAAAGAGACCGGAGACCGAGGAGACCGGGGAGACCAAAAAAGGGGCAGGTAAACCCTGCCCCTTGCGAGAAGATCAATCTTTGTTTGGTGGGTGTGTAGATGCCAGAGGTGATGGCCTGCAAGAAACCATCCCAGAAGGTGGTTTTGGTCTACAGGCGGAACTGCTTGTCGTTCTTCACGTGGTTCTAAGGAAATAAGATGAAAAAGGTGCGAACTCCTTAAATGTTGTTAAGGAAGCGTGGATTTGTTAGCAGATATCGAGTTTTCTTCATAATTTTGCAATGATGTGGACTAAACCATACGGAATGAAAGAAGGCTTCCTTATCGGAGGAGGCCTT
>JAFZCU010000020.1 GCA_017556145.1 Prevotella sp.
ATTGAAGGCCGACTGGATCTTCTGCATCTTCAGCTGCTTGGAGAACTGACGGAGCTGACCTTCGTTGTACACCTGTCCCCAGACGATATAGAACTGTGAGCCGCTGCTACGACGCTCGGGATTCACCTCGTCGCCCTGACGGGCGGCTGCCAAGGCACCCCGCTTGTGGAAGAGACCATCCTTGATTTCGGCTTCCAGCGTATAGCTTGGACCGCCGACCCCCAGCATCTTACCGGCAGGTGCACCTTTGGAATCAGGATCACCGCCCTGGATCATGAAATCCTTAATCACGCGATGGAACAGCGTACCATCATAGTAGCCATCTTTCACCAGCTTCACGAAGTTGTCACGGTGGATGGGAGTCTCGTCATACAGGCGAACCACGATGTCGCCCAGCATTGTCTGTATCTTTACTTTCATATCGTTTTGAATTTTGAGTGCAAAGGTACTGAATAATCCCCGGAATCTGTACTATATGACCGTATTTCCAACAATCTTTCACTCTCTGTACGATAAACAGCACTCATGCGAGCTGCTGTTTCATGTTTCAGTCGTAATACTCGATCTGAAGTTCCTCGCTGACATTGAAGTCATCGTGGAAACCGTCATCATACTTGTATACTATCCGCAGTCCGCGATAGGTAGAGGGAACTTTCAATGTTTCCAGCAGATGCCATTTGGGACGGCCGAAATCGTAGGATTCTCTGTCGAGGATGATACGGTTTGAAACGAAGTCGAAGACATAATAGCCGCCACCGATGCACTGGTCGCCAGGCTTAAGCAAGTGCCTATGCTGGCAGACCATGCCGAGACGAAACACACCATCGAGGGTGATAATAAACTTGGGGAGGTTCATGCGATAGCTATCAGTTCTATTTCAAAGATAAGCGTTGAACCGCCAGGGATGCCTGGCTGAGAGAACTTTCCATAGCCCATCTCTGCAGGAATGTAGATTTCCCACTTGTCGCCGACATGCATCTGCTGCATGGCAATGATCCAGCCCTCAATGAGGTCAGAGAGACGGCATGCCAGAGGCACACCTCCACGGCTGCTGTCAAACTGCTTGCCGTCGATGGTCTTGCCCGTATAATGGGCAGTAATGATACTGCGTACCGTCGGCTGGGCACTCGAAGCATTTCCCTCTGCCAGAACCTTATAGTATATTCCCTTCGGAAGAGCCTTGACCCCTTCCTCTTTCGACTTGGCCAGGAGCCAGTCCTTGTTTGTCTGTATGTATTCCCGCTTACTCATAGAAGTACCCTCCGTCATTTCATGCTGCGCTCGCAGCTCTGTAATCATGATTATTGAATATGACTGCAAATATACGAAAAAAACAGGGAATTGTACATAAAAAAGAGTCAATATACCTTAATATATTTTACTACGGTTACACGCTTGGGTTCATTCCGCTAAAAAATGCCTAATGTATAATAATTTCCTTTGGACATAAAACGGAATTTGTTATATTTGTCCCGCCTAAACCGGGTGAAATGATTATTAAACCAAAAACCTAACAATGATGAAGAGACTTTTATCAACTATGTTGCTCGCTCTCGTAGCCATCGCAGGGCATGGACAATCAACAAAGTGTGCAACCATCAAGGGTTATTCACCCGCACTTAAAGATGGCACGGTCGCAATAAGTATTATCGACAATGTAACCGCAGCCGTCGACACAGTCATTGGTGGGCACTTCACAATAACTGTCCCTGTCGACAAACTCATTCCTAGTAATCTGTATCTTAATGGCGAAGGCTGTCCCAATCACTTAATGACGCTCTATTTAAAACCAGATGCGTTGGTAGAATTGACAGGCACCGATTGTATTTTTCCTTTGTGGAAAGTTGATAGTCCCATACCGGAACAGCAGACGGCCAATCGCATCACTGAGCACAATATGGATGCCTATAAAGATTATTTTCCACTTACTATAGGTGAGTATCATTGGGGGGATATTCAACATGCTTTTTTAAAGATACTCAAACAGACGATGGATATCCTGCCGTCTCTGCCTATAGATGCAGCATCGCTCCACGAGTTAGAAGCTGTGGCACTTTATTCCAAAAACTATGAAGACTTTCCCTATACCCAACAACTCAAGGAGTTAGAGGCTGCCACTGCGGCACGCGCTCCGAAAGGGTTCGAACAGGAACTGATGACGATACATGCATTAGTTAATCCACCGCATGTCCTGCAAGTGGGAGAAGAAGCCGTCGATGCCGAACTCTTCGATATGCAAGGCAATAAGCGCCATCTGGCAGAACTGTTTGGGAAAAACGGCCAATATGTGCTGCTCGACTTCTGGAGCCTCGGTTGTGCCCCATGTATTATGTCAGAGCCTGAGATGAGAGAGGTTTATGAGCGAATGAAAGGGAAACTCGAAATCGTTGGTATCAATCAAGATAAACTTTCTTCTTGGCAAGAGAATAACTGGAGCAAGAAGATTGTATGGAAGAACTGGAATGATGGAAAGATGTGCAAGGGAGGTGTCGAAAGTCTTTACTGTGACGAACTCGTTGTACCCCATTACGTAATGATCTCGCCCGATGGGCGCATACTGTGGAAGGTGGTCGGTTATGGGCCGGGATGGTTTCTGGGAATGGCCGAGGTGCTAAATGGTCTCGAGCAAGACAATACAGCCAACCTGAATCTTGTCATTAAGACAGTTGATGCTACGCCTAAGGGCACCACCATCAGTCTTCGTTGTTATTCACAGGAAAATAGTTGGTTTCGTATAGTCAAAGAATCATATCTTGAGGCAAACGGAAAGAAATACCAGCTGGTAGCTGCTGATGGCATTAAGCTTGACGAGAATAACTATCCAGAGGTAAACACCTTTACTGCCAAGGAAGACTACATAGGTGCTATAAATTACACTGACTTTACGCTTACCTTCGAGCCTTTCGATACTAAGCCCAACACCTTTGATTTCGTTGAGGGTGATGCCAAAGATGCATTTGTCATCCGCAATATCTCGCTGAAATGATTTATCTGTTCCTAATGTACTTTCATCTTGGAGAACAGATTAATGATCACGACTCCTGCAATAATGAGGATCATGCCAATTATCGCAGGCATATCAGGGGCTTGCTTGAATGCAAATACTCCAATCAGAGTGATAAGTACAATACCAAGGGCCGACCAGATGGCATAAGCAATACCTACAGGCATCGTTCTAAGGGTAAGACTAAGCAAGTATAACGAAGCACAATAGCCTGCGACAGACAAGACTGACGGGTACAGCTTTGTAAACTGATTCGAGGCATTCAGCATAGAAGTCGCAAAAGCCTCGCTGACGATAGCTCCAAGGAGAAACAGAAAGCTTTTCATACAGGTAATGAATGGTTAAATATATCGTTCATGCTACGCTTCGCGCACGGCATCTTGAATCACCAGACCGGCGAGCATAAAGCCGAAGATGGCGGTGATATGAGCCAAGGTGCCGTTGATTTGAGCCTTTGACGAGCACCATTCATGGTTCAGGAGATGGGGATCGCCTGGACCACTCTTGGCTTTAGGACATACGCATTGCTCTGTACCGCAGGTGGCGTTATGGCCTTTGTTTTCTAAGAGCTCGTCGGAATAGACGCACTGGAACTTGCGCTTGGGGTATTGCCCGTCGCGTTTGAAACGCTTGCGCAAGGCCCGTGCCTGACTGATGCGGCTCATCGCCTCATCGCCCAACAGGAGCTCTGCTCTACGGAATATTGCTTTTTCTATTGCCATTGTTTCTGGATTCGGGTGCAAGGATGATTAGAATCGGCCGCAGTTGCTCAGTTGTTCGAAAAGCTCGGGCACGAATATGGAGCCCATATTGTACATGCCTATTCGTACCATGATCAGATTCTTGTAGGGGTTGACATAGAGCACCTGACCGTGTATGCCCAGGGCGTAATAGCCGGGATAGGGCGGTTTGGCAGAACCCACGTTGCTCAGGTTATACCAATTGAAATGATAGCCTTCGTTGTCGGTGTTATAGTCAGTCGTCTGGCGTATCCATTCCTCGCTGACGATGCGCTTGCCGTTCCACTGTCCGCGATGAAGATAGAGGCGCCCGATCTTGGCAAGATCCTTCATAGTCGTGGTGATGCCGCCAAAGGCGTGGGCCACATCATGTCGACGGCTGTCGATATTAACCAATGCCGGCGACTCCATCTGCAGAGGCTTCCATATCTTCTCGCTGAGATAATCGACAAAGCGTTGGCCCGAGGCACGCTCGATGACCACGCCTAAGATCTGCGACGTCATACTCTCATAGCGATGCTCTGTGCCGGGCTCGCAGCGGAACCGGAGTCCCCGGATCTGTCTCATGGTGTTATGCCCGTAATTCAACCTCGCCATCGCGTGAAGCCGTTTCAGATCCTTCAAGGTCAGCGAATACGTATCGTCGAAATCCAGTCCGCTCTGCATGTTCAGCAGATGGCGGATCGTGAGCTTCTGCCACATCGGGTCTTTCTTCTTCAACTCGGGCAGATACTGGGTAACGGCATCGTCGATGCTGTGGATATAACCCTCGTCGACAGCAATGCCGCACAAGAGCGATGTGATCGATTTGGATACAGAGAAGACGGTAGCCAGACGGTCGGAAGAGAAATCGCCCCAGTATTTCTCGTAAATGATACTGTCGTTCCGGATGATCATCACCCCCTGCGTCTCTCTCTTGGTATTCAGCGCCTCTGGCAACGTGATGTTCTTGAAACGTGGCCGTTGGGTATAGAAATGCAGGGTGTCTATCCACCCGGCCTTATCGTTGGCAATGGGGAACTGGAATGCCTGTTCCCCATTGCCAATCGTGTCGTGGGCATGGTGTTCAAAACTGAAGATGTCCGGTCCGCTCTGGCCATCGGCCCTGTAACCTCGTATTACCGAACATGAAGTCATCGAGAGGCAGAGCAGCCCCCCCAGCACCTGGTATCCTCGTTTCATCCTGCTACCCATATCAAAGTTCATCTTAGAAGTTCTTCCTGACACCCTGCCACTCAGGGAATTTCATCTTCAAGTATTCGTCGTCGAGGAAGAGGGCCGACTGTCCCACCTGACCTTTCAGCTGCCAGTCGAGCCACTTCACCACAGCCTTGGCGTAGTTGCCGCCATGCTTCTCGTAATAGGTGCCGCTGTGGCCATCCTTCGAGTTCAGCATCACCACAGGGATGTTGTCGGCAATGCGCTCATAGTCCTTCTGAGCGTTGGCATAAGCGATGTCGCCAGGCCCGCCAATCATGTAGAACATCGGCTGGTGCAGGTTGTTGAGCATCTCCTTCGTCGAGCCCATCATCTCCATGTCGCCGATACCAGAGTTCAGCATCACACAGGTCTTGATACGAGGATCGTGGGCCACGCCCAGCACCTGTGCACCGCCGCACGACTGACCCATGGCAGCCACGTGGTCCAGATCCAGGCAGTGGTAGTATTCCGAGCCGGCGGTGGCATTCTGGTCGGTCAACCAGCCCAGCACCTCCAGCAGCATCTTCGGATAGGTACGGAACACGGGCGCTGCCGGCTGCTGCTTCTTGCCTTTCTTGGCGTTCTTCATGGCCTGCTCTCTCTGCTTGGCCTGCTGCTCCTGGCGAGCCTTGATCTCCTCAGGGGTAAGCGGCAGGATCTTCTCGCCGTTGGCCATGATCACCTCGCCCTTGGTCTCAGGATACGATGATTTCAACACGCCTCTCCACTGCGCCATCACATCCTCCTCGTCGTACGGGCCGATGGCGGCAGCCACATAGCCGTAGGAGGCCACCTCGCTCAACAGCAGGCGCATCTCCACGTTGTTGTTGAAACAGGCACCGTTGGCATAAACGATCACGGGCAGGGCACCTTTCTGTGCCACCACCTCTTTCAGGTTCTGCGGACGATACACCGTGAAGCCAGGGCATGAGGCGTCGCCTACCACCTCCGACTTGAACGGACCGGTACCACCTTCTTCTACTACTTGCTTTTGAACAGTCTGGGCATTCGTCATACCCACGCTTGCAGCGACCATCATCGCTGTCATGAATAGTTTCTTCATAATGGTTGATAGTTTTAAGAAATGATCATTCTGTCGTTTCGTGATTTGTCGACAAAGGTACGAATTATTTCGTTACCCTCCAAACATTAGTGCACGAACCTTACTTCCTCAGCGGCTTCAGCGGCTCCAGATGACTCAGTGGCGCACGCATGATGTTCCACGAGAGAACGGCACCGTCGAAGTTGTGGCCCAGCACCGCCTTCAGCGATTCCTCGACATACTCCGGCGAGGTAGGTGCCACCACCTCCTTGTAGTTGATCTCGATGCCAGGGTACTTGCCGCACGGATAAGGCTCCATGGCCTCCAGCTGCGAGTGCAGGAAGTCCACATCCATCTTGAAGTCGGGATAGCCTGTAGCGGCAGGCACCGCCTTCCGCAGCAGGTCGTACTCAAAGCCCATGCCGGCAGGGGCAAAGGTCTGACGGTACAGCATCGGCTTGATGAAGTCGGCATGACGGGCCAGGATGGCATAGTCCTGTCCCACGAAAGGTGCCATGAAGGGCGCATACAGATCCATGCCCACCTCCAGACCGCGACTGCGAAGCGTGTCGGCGACGGCCGCCACTGAGTTGCTGACCACATGGCCCTTGGCCTTGAAGTAGGCGGCCGCAATGGGGTTCTCAAAGCTGAAACCCTCGGCTGGCGTGTAGCCGCTGACAGAGAAGAACGCATCGCCCTTGGCCTTGTATTCCGCCTTCACCGCCTCGATGTCGACCCCCTCGGCGGCGAAGCGCTCCACGCAGAGCGGACAACCGCAGCCGAGCACGCCGCTTACGCCGCTCACGAACGACTGGGTGCGAATGCGGTCAAGGAACACACCATCGAAGCCGCAGTCGCTGAACAGACTGTCGTAGAGGTGCACGATATTGGCCATGTTCTTGGGGTCTGTCGGACAGTTAAAGCGGAAGTCCTCTCCCGCAGCCAGGTCGTAGTTGGTCGGCACCTCTCCCCATAGGTCGACCGCAGGGGTATTGTCGCACACGTCCTCCGTCTCGGCGAACACAGGCAGCCACAGCAGCATGCGGATGTTCTTGTCATGCAGGTACCTGCCCACCTCACGGTATATCTCCTTGTCCTGGCTCCAGCCGATGATCACCTTCTGCACAGGGATCAGCTGACTCACCGTGTCGATGCGGCCGATAATCTGCTCAGCCGTATAGTTCGGTGAGTGCCACCCGCCCAGCGATACCTGGACGATAAAACCAGCCTCTTTCTGCTCCTGCTGTTTCTGACAGGCCACCAGTGTCATGAGGCCAACGATAAATAATACAATCTTTTTCATATTGGTTTATAGTTAGTATTTAGTAACGTCCACAAAGGTACGAATAATTTTGCATGCGATAAAATTTTTGGGGCATCATTTAAAAACCTTTGCTCGATATGCGATAATCTCCTGGGGTGAGGCCGATGATTCGTTTGAAGTATTTGCTGAAGAAAGAAGGATTGGGGAAGTGCAGCTCTTCAGCGATCTGGGCGACAGGTTTGTTGCTGTGCATGAGCTCCACCTTGATGCGGGTGATGAGCGCACGGTCTATCCATTCCTTGGCTGTGACACCGCTGGTTTGGCGGATGATGGTGCTAAGATAACGTTCAGTCAGGCAGAGACGGTCGGCGTAGTAGCCTATCTGGTGCTGCTCGGAGCAATGCAGGTTGACAAGCTGGATGAAACGGTCGAAGATGGTCTGTTCGCGCGACTGTGACACTTTCAGCTGGTCGATATGCTGGCGATAGACCCCGTCGTACAGGTACATCATGGCAGCCACCAGACAGCTGACCGCCTGACGGTTATAGTCAGCCTGATGAACCATGTGCCAGATCGTATCTATGATATGTCGGGCTGTGTCGATGTCATCAGCGTCGGCCTTTACCTGGAAGTCGCGCACCTGTCCGTTGAAGGTTGAGGGCATCTGTGGCATGGGAAAGTCGTCGAATAGTCCGATGCCGTAGATCTCCAGGTCGTCCGAGAAAGAAAGAGGGTGGATGATGGCGCCGGGACCGGCGAAAAGGAACATTCCTGGCTCCATGACCTTCTCTACCAGGTTCAGTCTCACATGTGCCCTGCCTTGCGTGATGATGCCTAAGCGCAGATCATTGATGGTGAAGGGCGGCTTATGTTGCTGGAGTACCAATCTGAATATGCTGGGATTGCCATAGAGCATACCCAGTTCGTTGTTGATGAAGGCATGCTTCAGTATCTCGCCGAGGTGGGCATCGTAAACCCCCTTCATGCGTGAGTAGTTCATCAGTTCCGGTTGTCTGTCCATACGCTATCGGTCGTTTGATTCGATGCAAAGATAATAAATATTATTGTAAAGACATCGTTTTTATGCGGTAATCGAACAAAAAGGACATTTTTGTCGTTCTATGGGTAGTCCAGGAATCGGATGAGTGTCGTACCTTTGCAGTGGAAATCATTCAAGAATTATGAAACGGAGTCTTTGCATTATTACGGTTCTTCATCTTTTCATCGCACATTCAGGTGCCCAGACACTCGAGACCTGCCAGCAGGCGGCAGAACAGAACTACCCGCTCATACGGCAGTATGGACTGATAGAGCAGACCACGGCGCTGACGGTGGCGAATATCCAGAAAGGATGGCTGCCACAGGTGTCGGCCTCGGTCCAGGCCACATATCAGAGCGACGTGATGTCATGGCCTGACGAGATGAGAGGCATGCTCGGACAGTTGGGTGTCAGCATCGAGGGTCTGAAGAAAGATCAGTATAAGATAGGGCTTGATGTGCAGCAGACCGTGTTCGACGGCGGTTCCATCAAGCGTCAGAAGGCCATCGCCCGTCAGCAGGGCGAGGTGCAGACAGCCCAGAACGAGGTGACGATGTATAAGGTTCGCCAGCGCGTGAATGAGATGTACTTCGGACTGTTGCTGATCGACGAGCAGATCAAGCTGAATGCGGATCTGCTGGAGTTGCTGAGCGCTAACGAGACGAAGTTGGCCTCGATGCTGAAAGGCGGTACGGCGGCAGAGAGCGACTATCTGACAGTGAAGGCAGAACGGCTGAACGTGATGCAACAGAAGACCGGACTGCGGGCGCAACGGCAGGCGCTGGTGAGGATGCTCTCGGCATTTTGCGGGATAGAGGTGCAGACGGCGGTGAAGCCTGACGCCCAACTCGCATCTCTCCGCCCGGCATCGGCACTCGGCTCTGACCAGAACCCTCTACAAGAGGGGCATCGCCCAGAGTTGAAAGCCATCGACGCGCAGCTGCGGTTGACCGATGCGCAGGAGCGGGCCCTCGATGCCGCCCTGATGCCCAAGCTTGGTCTGTTTGCTCAGGGCTATTACGGCTATCCCGGCTATAACATGTTCGAGGATATGATGAGCCGCCGTTTCTCCTGGAACGGTATGATCGGTGCCCGTCTGTCATGGAACATCGGCGCCCTCTACACCCGCAAGAGCGACAAGGCACGACTGGGCGTGCAGCGTTCCATGTACGATGTCCAGCGTGAGGCGTTCCTCTTCAACAACCGTCTGGAACAGATACAGCAGAACGAGAATATCGTGCGCTACCGTCAGCTGATGGCCGACGACCAGGAGATCATCACCCTCCGCAGCAGTATCCGCAAGGCGGCGGAGTCGAAGCTCTCACACGGCATCATCGACGTGAACGACCTCGTGAAGGAGATCAACAGCGAGAACGCTGCCCGTCTTCAGCAGTCGCTGCACGAGATCCAGATGCTCAAAGAGATCTATGATCTGAGATACGCACAAGGCGACGCGCTTGCCAGTCCCTCTCCGGGTAGGGGCGTCGTTGCTCCATAGACAAAGAACAAACAATGCATACGGATATGAAGAATCATTTTCAAAACGGTTTACTCTTCCCCCTCATCAGGAGGGGAAGGGTGGTGTGCCTGCTCTTCGTGTTGTTGGCAGCCTGCACACATTCAGAGAAGGACTACGATGCGACGGGCACCTTCGAGGCCACGGAGACCACCGTGTTTGCCGAACAGAGCGGCACCTTGACGACCTTCAGTGTCGATGAGGGCGAGATGGTGGACAAGGGCCAGGAGGTGGGACTGATCGACACCACGCAGATATGGCTGAGGATTCAGCAGGCGTTGGCCACGAAACAGGTCTATCAGAGTCAGAAACCCGACATGGAGAAGCAGATCGCAGCCACGCGGCAGCAGTTGGCCAAGGCCCGCCAAGAGCAGCAGCGCTACAGGGAACTGGTGGCCGACGGGGCCGCTCCCGGTAAGATGCTCGACGATGCCACCAGTCAGGTGCTGGTGCTCCAGAAACAGCTCGATGCACAGGTCTCGACGCTCAATACCCAAGTCTCGACGCTCAACGCTCAGCTGTCAGCCGTCAGCTGCCAACAGGATCAGTTGCGCGACCAGCTGCGTCAGTGTCACATCTCTGCGCCCATCACAGGAACGGTCTTGGAGAAATACGTGGAGCAGGGCGAGTTCGTGACCACGAGCAAACCCCTCTTTAAGGTGGCCGATACAGACCATATGTTCATCCGCGCCTATGTCACCTCAGCACAGTTGCAGCGCATCAAGGTGGGCCAGAAGGCCAAGGTCTTTGCCGATTATGGCAACGGGCAGAAGAAAGCGTACGAGGGTACGGTGTCTTGGATCTCATCGCGCTCAGAGTTCACCCCTAAGACCATCCTCACAGATGATGAGCGGGCCGATCTGGTCTATGCGGTCAAGATCGCCATCCGGAACGACGGGTATGTCAAGATAGGTATGTACGGCGAAGTGAGGTTCTAGTTGAGTGCTATGACAGCCATAGAGGTTAATCATGTCTGCAAGAGTTACGGCAAGGTGAGGGCGCTTAGCGATGTGTCGTTCTCTGTCGGTAAGGGCGAGGTGTTCGGACTCATCGGCCCTGACGGTGCTGGTAAGACATCGCTGTTCCGCATCCTCTGCACACTGCTGTTGCCAGATGCAGGGACTGCGACCGTTGACGGCTTCGATGTGGCGCGCCAGATGACGGCCATCCGTAGTAGGGTAGGTTATATGCCAGGTCGTTTCTCGCTCTATCAGGACCTGACGGTGCAGGAGAATCTGGAGTTCTTCGCCACGCTCTTTGGTACGACGGTCGACGAGGGCTACGACTCGATCAAGACCATCTATTCGCAGATAGAGCGGTTCAAGGATCGTAAGGCGGGGGCGCTCTCAGGCGGCATGAAACAGAAGCTCGCGCTGAGTTGTGCGTTGGTTCATCAGCCCAGCGTGCTCTTCCTCGACGAGCCGACCACGGGTGTCGATCCCGTCAGTCGCAAGGAGTTCTGGGCTATGCTCACGATGCTCAAGGAGCGCGGCATCACCATCATGGCCTCCACGCCCTATCTCGACGAGGTGCGCCAGTGTGAGCGCGTGGCGTTTCTGAGTGAGGGATGCGTGCAGGGTATCGATAAGCCCGAGGTCATCCTCGACCGTTTTGCCGACATCTTCTGTCCGCCACGTCCCACTCCCTCCCTCACTGAGAAGGCGGCTGATGAGCCTGTCATCGAAGTATCCCACCTGGTGAAGGCCTTTGGCGATTTCTGTGCTGTCGATGATATCAGCTTCAGCGTAAGGCGCGGCGAGATATTCGGTTTCTTGGGGGCCAATGGGGCAGGCAAGACCACCGCCATGCACATGCTCACAGGTCTGAACCAGCCCACCAGCGGCACAGGTATGGTGGCAGGCTACGACATCCGCACAGAGCACGAGCAGATCAAGAAGCACATCGGCTATATGTCGCAGAAGTTCTCGCTCTACGAGGATCTGACGGTGGCAGAGAATATCCGACTGTTTGGCGGTATCTATGGTATGAAAGACAAAGAGATTGCCCGCAAGACCGATCGTCTGTTGAGACAGTTGGAGTTCGAGGCCCACAAGAACGACCTCGTGGGGGCACTCCCCCTCGGCTGGAAACAGAAGCTCGCCTTCTCCGTGTCCATCTTCCATGATCCCGCCATCGTGTTCCTCGATGAGCCGACGGGGGGCGTCGATCCCGCCACCCGTCGTCAGTTCTGGGAACTCATCTACGAGGCCGCCTCGCGCGGCATCACCGTCTTCGTGACTACCCATTATATGGACGAGGCTGAATATTGCGACCGCATCTCGATCATGGTCGACGGGAAGATCAGTGCCATGGGGTCGCCCGAGGAACTGAAACAGCGGTTCTCACAGCCCGATATGGATCATGTGTTCACCCATCTTGCACGGCAAGCAACCCGTTCTTCGGATTAATGATCAATAGTATGAAACAGTTCATCATCAAGGAGGCCCGTCATATCCTGCGCGACAAGCGTACGATGCTGATACTCTTCGGCATGCCAGTGGTGTTGATGCTCATCTTCGGCTTTGCCGTCACCAACGACGTCAGGAATGTGCGCACCGTCGTGGTCACTTCGCAGATGGATCATCAGACACAGTCTGCTGTCGATCGTCTGGCAGCCTCCGAATACTTCACCATCGTCACCACCGTCCCCACATCCAAGGCCGCCGAGCGACTCTTACGCAACCAGAAGGCCGACATGGCCGTTGTCTTCTCGGCCGACCATACCATCCAGCTGGTCGTCGATGGTGCCGATCCCAACATGGCTCAGCAATGGTCCCACTATGCGCAGCAGATACTGTATCCCCTCCCCATCGAGCGGGGAGTGGGGGTGAGGTTCCTCTATAACCCCCAGATGCGCTCGGCCTACAACTTCGTCCCTGCCATCATGGGTATGCTGCTGATGCTTATCTGTGCCATGATGACCTCCATCTCGATCGTCCGCGAGAAAGAGCGCGGCACGATGGAGGTGCTGCTCGTCTCGCCCATCCGTCCGCTGCTGATCATCATCGCCAAGGCCGTGCCATACCTCGTGCTCGCCTTCGCCATCCTCGTCTCGATCCTGCTGATGGCCGTCTTCGTGCTCGATGTCCCGTTGCGCGGCTCGTTGGTGTGGATCTTCTTGGTGAGTACCATCTATATCCTGCTGGCCCTCTCGTTGGGCCTGCTCATCTCGAATGTCGCCACCAGTCAGCTGATGGCGCTGCTCATCTCAGCGATGGTGCTGATGATGCCCATCGTGATGCTCTCAGGCATGCTGTTCCCCATCGAGTCGATGCCCACTCTGCTGCAATGGCTGTCGGCCATCGTCCCGCCCCGTTATTATATCGAGGCCATGCGCAAGCTGATGATCATGGGCGTAGGCATCACAGAGGTTGCCCGCGAGGTCGCCATCCTCACAGGCATGACCCTCCTGTTGCTGGCCGTTGCCCTCAAGACGTTCAAGGTTAGGTTAGAATAGTGTATATGGTAAAGAATCTATTTGGTCAGAGTCTCCCCTTCCTCATCCATAAGGAGTTCCTGCAGATACGGCGCAACGGGTTTCTGCCGCGTCTCATCATCGTGTTCCCCATCATGATCATGTGTGTCATGCCGTGGGTGATGAACATGGAGGTGAAGAATATCCGTGTCGACGTGGTCGATCACGACCGTTCCGTGCGCTCTCAGCAACTGGTGCATCGCCTCGAGGCCTCCGGCTATTTCATCTTCTGCGGACAGAGACCCACCTACCGGGCCGCCCTCAACGATATCGAGACCTCCAAGGCCGACATCATCCTCGAGATCCCTCATGGGTATAGCCGCGACCTGACCCTTGGCCGTCAGCCTCAGGTGCTCATCGCCGCCAATGCCGTCAATGGCACGAAAGGCTCCATCGGCTCCGCCTATCTCTCGCAGATCGTGTCAGCAGGTGCCCTCCCCACGACCGCCGCCATCCGATCGACGGTGTCCACCTTGTTCTTATACAACAAGCACCTCAACTACAAGGTCTTCATGATTCCCGCCCTCTTTGCCATCCTGCTGATGCTGATGACGGGCTTCCTGCCGGCACTGAATATCGTGGGCGAGAAGGAGAAGGGCACCATCGAGCAGATCAATGTCACCCCCGTCTCCAAATGCTCGTTTATCCTTGCTAAGATTATCCCCTATTGGCTCATCGCCCTCTTCCTGATCACCGTCTGTCTTGTGCTCTCGTGGCTCATCTATGGCATCACCTGTCAGGGCTCCCTGCTGTTGGTCTATCTTCTCGCCATGCTTCTGGCACTGTTCTTCAGCAGCTTCGGACTGATCATCTCCAACTATAGCGACACCATGCAGCAAGCCATCTTCGTCATGTGGTTCTTCGTCGTCTGTATGCTGTTGCTCAGCGGTCTCTTCACCCCCACGCGCTCCATGCCCCACCTGGCTTACCTCACCACCTACGTCAATCCCATGCATTATTTCATCGATGCCATCCGCACCGTCTTTGTCCGTGG
>JAFZCU010000119.1 GCA_017556145.1 Prevotella sp.
CTTAATGACTGCCTGCGATAGGCAGCTGACAGTAGATAACTCGGTGGTGGATACGCTCAATTTGAATCGCTATCTGGGTGATTGGTATGAGATTGCACGCTTTGACCATAGCTTTGAGCGGGGCATGGAGCAGACGAAGGCTACCTATACGCTTCGGGAGAATGGTAAAGTAGATGTGCTGAACACAGGCATCAAGGATGGGAAACCCAAAGAGGCAAAGGGAAAGGGTAAGTTAACCGATACTCCCGCTTTGCTTCGTGTCTCTTTCTTCGGCCCGTTCTTTGCTGATTATCGCGTGATGTTACTCGATTCAGCCTATCAGTATGCTCTCATCGGTAGTGGCAGTGATGACTATCTTTGGATTCTCTCCCGCACACCAAAGTTGACAGAGGATGCGAAAACTACCATTCTTAATGAAGCAAAACGACGCGGTTACAAGACTGAGGAACTGATTTGGGTAAAGCAGGAGTGAGATATCTGATGTCGGTGTCAATTTACGAACTGACGTCAATCTCTGGCTCCCAGAGGTGGCGCAGCATGTCTACGTGGCCGTTGGGTTTGAAGGTGATGCCTTCGTATTCTAACAATGGCCTTTGGCGACTCCAGCCAGGGGCGGTGCGACCAACGTTGTTTACTACACGATGACAGGGGAGTAATTCCGCTCCTGGGGTATAACGCAATGTCCGGCCTACCATCCTTGCATGGCTGGGCCAGCCTGCTAAGGCAGCAATATGACCATAGGTAATGACGCGACCACAAGGTATCTGGCTGACGATGTTCAGCACATCGTCACGAAACGTCCTCGCCTGCTCAGGTGTCATTTTATCAGGATAGTCTTTCATTGTCAGTAGATTAGCATCTTGTTTAATTTCTTCCAGAGACCATCGATAGTTGTAATGATGGCGTGTGAAGGTTCTGGCTCATGGGCCATTGTTCCAGTTGCTTCGTAATATTGTTGTCGGAGTTGCCGGATGGCATCGGCACACTTTAAAGTGTCGATGGTTTGGGTATAGTACGATAGGAGCGTGGGGTAAAGATTGGTAAAGTCGTCATAAATACGATGGGCCATCTGCTGATGCTGCTCATCGAGACGGAATTGCTCGCCATGAATGAGACGGTTGCGAAATTTTGTAAGGTTATGCTTCATGCGATGAGCCATTACGCGATATGAGAGGTGTGTCATCTGGAGGGCGGTAGCCATCTCCCTATCAGGTAAGGCCTGTTGTTTGTTGAGCATTGTGAGCAGTGAACGGAGCAATATAAAGCGGCCACGAGGATAGAATACTTGGTGGGCATAGGCAATCAATTGTGACGCAACGGCGAGTTTCTGTTCATCGATAATAATCGAAGTCGATGCCTCATCAAAGGTATAGTCACGAAGTGTATAGAGGTTAGCCTCTGCCTCTGCACGGTTACGAAGATAATTTCGAAACGTGTTCAACAACCAAGTCTCAAAGGCGTCCTTTTTTTTGATGCGTCGTAAGGATTGATACGGTTGGCGGTTCATTCCATCCTCACCTTCACGAAGATAGAGGAAAAAGTCCTCCACAATGTCCTCGAAGTCATCGTATAGTTGTTGATGGTAAACATCAAAACGTTCACGCATTTGATGACAGAGACGTTGATGCAACAAGTAATACATTGCCTCGTCGCTCTTGTCACTATGAAGGAGGATGATATCCACAAAAGCGGTAACAGGAACACCGGCAAAGGAATTAGTTTTGACAACATAATTGCTAACGAACCTGTCTGGGGGGATGTTCATCCACTCCTTTCGTTCTTTTTCGGGCATCTTTTCGATGGCATAGCGGAGCATGGTGCGAGGCATCTCGTGGGCATGCTGGTGGAGGAAGTCACGGAGGAGATCCATTGAGACGCGCTTGCCCATCTCACGAAGCATCCAGCCGACGGCCTTGTGCATCAGGTCGTGGGGATGATGGAGGTGGTACTCGGCATAGCGGAGGCACCATGAGGGGTCGCCCTGCTGCGAGGTCTTCCACGAGCAGACAATACTCATACGCTGTTTCCACAGGCATGGGCTGGCAGCAAGTTCATCGAGCACCTGGATCTTGTAGTCGGTATGCTGCCCCGTCGGACCTCCGCCAAGCGTCGTAGGCAACAGCAGCCAATGGCCCAGGATCTTATGCACGGAGAGGTCCACCAAGTCCCAGTTGTTCGCCTGCTCGGCATATTGCAGATACATCGTCACGATCTCGTCGCGCTTCGCGATAGCCTCAGCATTGTTTTCCAATCGCTTGGTGGCCAGCTTTTCGAACTTTGCCACGAGAATCAGGAAGCCACAGAGCCTCACCTCGTGCCAGCGATTCAGGAGTAGTGTTGGGACATCGCTCAGAGGGAAGTCTGGAGAAGCAGCTTTAACCACTTCACGCGTCTGAGGCACTTTCAGTCCCAAGAACTCGTCGCCGTAGCCATATTCGCCAGGACCTGTCTTGAAGAAACCCATAAGAATTTTGCGCTGCTCGTCGTTGCGCAGCGACTCCATGTATTCGATAACCTGTTGAGCATTCATGTTGCGTGACATATGATTCTAACTGTTTTTCTTGTAACTCTGAACCGCCCAAACACTCATGAGAGCGGCGATGATGGCGAGGGCAGCCACTTGGTGGGCAATGCTTTGGAACGTGCCGCCACGTACGAAGACGGTGCGGATGGCATCGGCGAAATAGTGCATGGGGTTGACGTAGGTGGTCAGATAGGCCCAGTCGGGCATGGAGCGGACGGGAGTGAAAAGACCCGAGAGGAGCATCAGGCATACCACGAAAAACCACATGACAAGCATGGCCTGTTGCATGGTGTCGCTATAGTTTGACACAATGAGACCGAACGATGAGAAGAAGAGTGCCAGCAGAATAGCCAGCAGATAGACAAGCAGAAGCGATCCTTGGCAGGTGATGCCATAGACGAGCCACGAGAGCATGAGGCAGAGGGTGAGCACCACCAGACCGATAATCCAATAAGGGATGAGTTTGGCAAGGATGAACGACCACTTGAGTACGGGGGTGACGTTGATTTGCTCGATAGTACCCTTTTCCTTTTCACCCACGATGTTGAGTGCAGGCAGGAATCCGCATAGCATCATCATCAGGATGCCCATCAGGGCAGGAATCATGAATACCTTATAGCTCTGGCCCTTGTTATATAAGTTGAGCACAGCGGTGGCAGAGGACACAGAGGCAGCACCAGAAACAATCTGACTCAAATAGGCACTACCTATCGCCCCCTTAGTGCCATTAACCGCATTGGCTGCGATGAGGTATTTGCCATCACGGATTTCAAGAATGATGTCGGCCTTTGAGGTCTCGATGTCCTTTATAGCTTCTTGGTAGGAAGTCTTCTGACCATTGAAGATAAAGTAGTTAGAAGCCTCAATGCTATGCACGAGTTGTTGTGAGCGCGTTGTATGGTCGATATCCACCACATCCACACGGATATTCTTCACCTCCTGGTTCATCACCCACGGCATGACGCACATCACCATAATAGGGAAGATGAAGATGATTTTCGGCATGAACGAGTTGCGACGTATCTGCAGAAACTCCTTTTTGATTAAATGCTTTATCATAATTGATAATTATTCGAGTCGCGTTTTGAACTTCTTCAGCGAGATGGTGAGCAACAGGGCGGTCATTCCTGAAAGGATGGCTACCTCGCGCCATACTTCCTGTATGCCCACACCCATAATCATCAGCTTGCGCATAGCCTGTATATAGTAGCGCGGTGGAATCAGAGCTGATAGCCATTGTAGCACAGGCGGCATCGACTCTATAGGGAACAGCATGCCTGAGAGCATCACGGTGGGTAACAGCAGCACCATTGCCGATACGAGCAGCGCTACAAACTGCGTCTGTGCCACGTTAGAGATAAGCAGCCCTAAAGAGAGTGCCAAGAGAATATAGATGAACGATGTAAGGAATATCCAGCCCATAGCCCCTTGCAAGGGTACATCGAGCACGGTAACCGACATTGTAAGAATGATAACGAGTATGAGCAGGGCCTGCAGCAGATAAGGCACGGCCTTTGCCACGATAATCATCAATGGCTGGATAGGCGATACAAGCAACACCTCCATCGTGCCCTGTTCCTTCTCGCGAACGATGCTGACAGAGGTCATCATGGCACAAATCAGGAGCAACAACATACCCATGATGGCGGGTACGAAGTTATATGCGGACTTCATCCTCGGATTATAAAGGAGCTTCAGATTGACCATCGAGCCCTGGGCATTCAATATCACCTGCTGGGCATAGGCCGTCCATTGTTGTGCCATATTGGGATCGGAGCCATCTACGATAAGCTGCACACCGCTTTTCTTACTGGCAAAGTCTTTAGCAAAGACAATGGCGAGGTCGGCTTTTTGATTTCTTATCAGTTCTTCGGCTTCCTTGGGTGTGGGTGTCGTCTGCGTAATCATGAAATATTCTGATGCCGCCAGTCGTTCTAAGGTCTGCTGCGTCAAGTGGTCCATCTGCGAAGTCACCACCACCGTACGCACATTCTTAACATCGTTGGTGATGGCAAAGCCAAAGAGCAGCATCAGTACGATGGGCATACCAAAGAGTATCAGCATCGTCCGCTTGTCGCGTAAGATGTGGCGTGCCTCCTTGATGACGAATGATATAAACTGCCGCATATAATTATCAAATGTCAATTATCACTTCTCTTGGCTTTTCTAGCCAAATGCGTAAACACATGATCCATATCTGGCTGGTTTAGGGAGCGCTTGAGTTCCTCTGGCGTACCTATCGCGCTGATCTTCCCGTCCACCATGATCGAGATGCGATCGCAGTATTCGGCTTCGTCCATGTAATGAGTCGTCACAAAGACGGTGATGCCTCGTGAAGCCGCGTCGTAGATCAGTTCCCAGAACTGCCGACGCGTCGCAGGATCAACACCGCCCGTAGGTTCGTCGAGGAACACGATGGCTGGCTCATGGAAGATGGACACAGAGAAAGCCAACTTCTGTTTCCAACCGAGGGGCAGCGAACCGACGAGATCGTTCTTGTGTTCCTCGAACTTCAACTGCTTCAGGAGACGATCTGTCTTGCTGGCAATCTCGTCGTCTTTCATCCCATATATTCCACCAAAAAGTCGGATATTCTCAGCTACCGTCAGGTCTTCATAGAGCGAGAATTTCTGACTCATATAGCCGATATGTTTCTTTATCTGTTCGTGCTCTGTACGGATGTCAAAGCCTGCTACTATACCTGTACCACTTGTCGGCTGGTTCAGACCTGTCAGCATATGCATGGCTGTGGTCTTACCGGCACCATTTGCTCCCAAGAAACCGAATATCTCGCCTCGCTTGACACAAAAGCTGATATCATCAACAGCGTGGAAGGTACCGAAGGCCTTGACCAAGTGCTCCACCTCAATCACTTGTTCTGTTTGTTGTTGTGCCACAGCAACAGACGAAACAATTGGCGGCGGATTAAAAATATCCTTGAATCTATCCAATATCACCTCCGGTCTGTCGATGCCCATCACCTTCCCCTCGCTCAAGAAAGCCACGCGCTCGCACTGGCGCACCTCGTCGAGATAGGGTGTGGAGGCCACAATGGTAATGCCCCGTTCCTTCAGCATCGACAGCATCTCCCAGAACTCCTTGCGGCTCACAGGGTCAACACCCGTCGTCGGCTCATCGAGGAACAGCACGCTGGGCTGATGCACAAGGGCACATGAGAGGGCCAGTTTCTGCTTCATGCCGCCCGACAGCGCCCCCGCCTTGCGATTCTTAAACCGCTCAATCTGCTGGTAAATGGCCTTGATTGAGTCATAGCCGGCGTCAATGGTTGTGCCAAAGAGCGTAGCAAAGAACTCCAGATTCTCCTCTACTGTCAGATCTTGATACAGCGAGAACCTGCCCGGCATATAACCCACGCGCTTACGGATGTCCTTCATCTGGCGTACCACATCAAAACCGTCAACCGTTGCCGTACCACTATCTGGCAACAGCAACGTACAAAGGATGCGAAACATCGACGTCTTACCCGCTCCGTCAGGCCCTATCAGTCCGAAGACCTCGCCCTTGCCCACGGAAAATGATACATCCTGCAAAGCCTTTACTTTGCCGTATGACTTCGAAACATGTTGAACCTCGATGCTAATCATAAATTTCTGATGTCAAACTTCAAAGATTAAAATTTGACTTCGCCGTACATACCAATCTTCACGTACCCGTCATTCTTGATTGCCACCTTCAGGGCATAGACGAGGTCGGCGCGTTCATTGTCCGTCAGGATTGTCTTGGGCGTAAACTCCGAGCGGCTTGAAATCCATGATACCTTACCCTCATACGCTTTCCGTTGTCCATCGCCATAGTCGGCAAAGACCTTTGCCTGCTGCCCCACCTTGATGTTCTGCAACTGCGCTGAGGTGACGTAGGCACGGATGAACATATTTTCTGTGTCAGCCACCTTGAACAGTGGCTTGCCAACGGCTACGAACTCACCGCGTTCGACATACTTCTCCAGCACCGTGCCTTTAATGGGCATCGTGACATGACACTTCTGAAGTTGGTCCCTCAGCTGACTCACCTGCACGTCAACAGTTGAAAGTTGAGAGTTGAGAGTTGAAAGTTGAGTGCTCAGCGAAGAAATCTGAGCATCGAGCTGTTTCTGCAACACCTGTACTTGATTTGTGGCATCATCGAGCATCTTGCTGGGTGCAGCACCGTCGGTCACCAGTTCTTTGTAGCGCTGTTGGTCTTGACGGGCCTTAGCCAACTGCTGACGGGTAGCTGCAATCTGCGCCTCCATATCAGGTTTCTGGCTCTGGTAGACCGCTTTCGTAGCACCAGCCTGCTGAATCTTCAGCCAGATCTGCGTGGTGTCGATAAGTCCCACTTCCTTACCTTGGGCTATCACATCACCTTCGTTCACATCGAAAATCATCAGCGCACCGCTCTGCTCAGCTGCCACAGTTACCTCTGTAGCTTCAAACGTGCCTGTAGCGTCGTACTCCTTTTCATTGTTTCCACAGCCAGCCAGCACTACCAGCCCCACTGCCCATATTATTTTTGTTGCTTTCATATCCGCATAATCTGTTTAATCCGTGGTCGGAAAGATTAATTATTCGCTGTGAATTTCAGATCATAAATTTCCTTTAGCATCTCTATTTCATGAACGCTCTGTTGCACACGGGCAACATTCTCAGAGTTAATTTCCTTCACCAAGTCGTTCACGTCGATGATGCCGTGCGAGAGTTTCGATTCCGCAGCCTTGCGGATACTGCTTCTCAGCGAGATGATTTCCTCGTCATCTGTCATCAGTTTCTTATAACGTTCAATGTTTTCGTTCTGCTGAATCTGCTCCAGGTTATTGTTGAAGAGGAAAACATCACGACCGACTTCAGCCGACTCACGCTGGAGCTGAATCTTGGTTTTGTCGTTTTTGCGGGTGTAGAGGGCACCGATGTTCCAGGTGAGTCGAGCACCAATCATCCCGTTAAATGAGAATTTGCGGCTCATCATGTCCTCAAACATATTATAGCCAGGATAGCCATAATACCCTTGTGCAAATACACCCAACTTTGGCATCAGCGCTGCATCAAGAGCCTTCTCTTGTGCATCTGCCAGCCTCAACTGCGCATCAATCGCCTTCAACTCCGGCCGTTGTCCCGCTTGTTGCTGTGCTACAGACAGAACCGGCTTTACTGGGGCTTTTACCTCAATGCCACAGAATGCGCTCAGCATCCTCACCAATGCCTGCCGTTGTGCCTGCAAACTCGTCATCTGCTGCACCACATTCAGCCGTTCTGCCTTCACATTCTGGTAGTCGCATTCCGCTGCCGTACCGTTCTTTACCATCGAGGCCAGTTTCTTCTCGTTCTGCCCCAAGAGCCCCTGCAAATCTTTGTTGAGCAGTATCTGCTCATCAATCAGCAACAACCCGAAATACATCTCATTCACGCGCTTGCGAACATTATAGATATTGACATCGTTCTGAGCGCTCTGCACCTCACCCTGCTGTCGGGCAATCTCTTTCTGGCTCTTGATGATTCCACCGTCGAACACGGTCTGCTGAATATCAACCCCCACACGGTACTGGTCTTTCCTAAGCCCCTTCATGTCGATACCCATCTGTTGATATACTTTCTGTATCTGGTCAGGAAAAGCCGTCACGTCACTCTGATACGTGGCCTGTGCCGAAGCCGACACCTGCGGCATCCATCCCTTTTGGATGTTAGCCACCGTCAGCTCCGTTGTCTTCTCAATCAGCCCGTACTGTCGTATCAGCGGATAGTTGCGCTCTGCCGCCTGCTGACATTCTTCCAGCGTCTGCCCTAATGCCATCATCGGCAGCATCATGAGTCCCCAAATAATTCTTTTCATAATCATCCCAGAGTCTTTTCCATTATTATAGAAATTAAATTAGGAATTGTTGGTTTCTGCTGCAAATATACAAAGTATTTATGTATTTTCCAAGAATTCGGACATTAATTTATACGTCCCTCTCCCAAAAGCCCTACAATTATAGTCTGCTAAAGAGAATGAGTGGCTACAAGATAAGGTCCTCCGCACTCACATGCGGAGGACCTTATTATGGATGCGTCGAATAAACGCCTTTATACCAGATGCTCAATGAGGTCGGCGCGATCGCCAGGGAGCATATCGATGACAGGAATCTCAATCATCGTGTAGCAGCCGGGCTGGAGGCGCATCGAGGCACGGGCCACGTTGACAAGCACCTGACCGGTAAGGGCGGGGTTGTTAATGCTCATGTTGAACTCCAGGCGCTGGTTCTGGGTTTTGCCGCTCACGCCTTTGCGAACGAGGTTGACACCATGACCCATGTCGCGCACATCGTCAACGCTCTCAACCTGAAACACGTGGGTTTCGTCGCTGGCGAAGTAGGGATCGGCCTTGATGGCGGCTGTCACCTCCTCGAGCTTAGCACCATCTTCGAGCTCTACGTATACCATACGGCGATGGATGCCCTCGCCAAGGGGAATGGTCATTGAAAGCGCATTCTTAACACCTGCCTTCGAACGAACGCAGACGCTGTGACCCATCGACATGCCAGGACCGAAATTGGTATAGCTGAGGCCCTTGGGAGCAAGGCTCTGCATCAGTGTACGGACGACAGAGTCAGAACCCGGATCCCAACCGGCAGCTATCACGCTGACGGTGTTCGTATCCTTATTCAACTTCATCAGACGCTCACGATAGCCACGAATCTGTGTGTGGATGTCGAATGAGTCGACGGTGTTAATGCCGAGGGGCAGGATCTGGTTGGCATATTCCTCGCAACTGCGTGTGGGGGTAGCCAGGATGGCGACGTCGACATCCTTCAGATCGCGGATATCCTTAACGACCTCATACTGTGCCAGTTCTGCTGGCTTATTCTCTGCGCCATGACGACGTACAATGCCTGCCACCTCAAAGTCGGGGGCGGTTTCTAATGCCTCAAGGGCGTACTTTCCAATGTTGCCGTAGCCTACGACGGCTGCTCTGATTTTCTTCATATAAGCGAGTCTTTTGTTGGTTGAATCAATTTTTCGGCGGCAAAATTACACTTTTTCTTTGAAATACGTGACGTTTTGATAGAAAAATTTTCATTTTGCTTTCAAATACTTGGCAAG
>JAFZCU010000120.1 GCA_017556145.1 Prevotella sp.
AGGAACACTTTTCCACGGTAGGCATCGGCTCGAGGCTTGAGTGTGTTATCATATAGACAATGCGTTTTTTCTTGTTTCAGCAGATATTCGCAGAGTTTCTCCCCATTCAGGCTGTTGCCACCTCCGTTACGGCGTATGTCGATAATCAGATAAGGGAGGTTCTTGACCGATGGATAAAGGCTGTCGAACGCCTCTACGACCCCGTTCGTCATGGAGCTGATGGAGATGTAGCCAATGGAGTCGCTCAAAATCTTTCGCTCACAAATGGTGCGGTTGGGGGAGCCTTTTGCATGGAGCGGCAGCGGAAGAGTGAGGGTGTCGCCGCCACGAGCCACGGTGATGTTCATCAAGGTGTCGGTATAGCTTGCCAGCGCTGCTGATGCCGTTCTCAATGCTCTCAGTGCGGCGGTCGAGCCTTCATGGTATCGCAGGTTGTCGGCCATCCAGGTGGGAATGTTTTTTCCGTTGATGGCGACAATCTCATCCTTGTCGCGGAATCCATGTTTGCGGATATACTCACCAGGATTGTCGAGGAAGAGGCGACCTTCGATGTAGCGTGGATTTGCCCCGCCATAATGTTCACAGTTGAAAAATGCGCAGGCATGTCCGCAATGCAGGGCGGCGAAATACTCCAAAAGCATCATGCCATAGTCGTTGCTGGTCTTGACCGAGTCGCGCAGGCGGGCGGAATAGACATTGTAGAGCGAGTCCATCGAAATGCCCTTTTGGCGGTATAGGGAGTAGTTTTCAACCACAGTTTGGTGAATGCCGTCGAAGTCGGCCTTCATGGCTTCGCGGTCGTTCGGCAGCTGGTTGAAGGTGATATACTCTGGCTCCTCCTCGAAGAACCGTTGTACAAGTTCGGGATTGCAGCGTGCCAGAATGAACAGTGAGCCTGCGGCAATGATGAGGAAAACCAAAAGTCCGACAAGGATCTTGAGGATGATTTTGAATACCCTTTTCATATCTCGTTTAGTCTTTGTTTTCTATTATGTTTCGCTCGATATCTTCCAGCATCTTCAGATCTTCTGCGTCAGCCTGTTGTGCATCAAGTTGGCGACGCTGAGTATCAAAAGTGGCATAAACTTGTCTGACACGAGCCTCCATCTCTTCATTTGAAACACTTCCTTTCCCCTGTAGAATGTCTTTCTCTTGGAAAGAAAGCAGATTGTCCACATTCTTGCGCCAATAGTCGATGGTGAGGTCGCGACGTCCTTTCACCCGTTCCTCTGCACTGGTCAGGAAGAGTTCTACCAGGCGATCTAACGATTCTATTTCATCCTGCACAAGGTAGTTCTTGGCAATGACGATATCACCTTTGCGGACAATAGACCCCTTCCAAGTTGTCAGCCCCATATTGGGCTTGTCAGCATCCGCACGGTTGACAACAATCT
The DNA here is from genome assembly GCA_017556145.1 of Prevotella sp. Taxonomy (GTDB): domain Bacteria; phylum Bacteroidota; class Bacteroidia; order Bacteroidales; family Bacteroidaceae; genus Prevotella. The sequence goes on from JAFZCU010000120.1 coordinate 1,395, forward strand.
CTGCTGCTGTGTGATGAGTAACAGCATAGAGCAGTTTGTTTTGAGTCTCTGCAAAGAACATCTGCGTGGCTTTGTCTGTCTTGTCGTAGTCACTGCTCAATGCAAAGAGGTCGCGCACTTTCTGATAGAAGCGTTTCTCAGAGGCTCTGATGTCTCGGATGCGCAGCAGCAGTTCGTCAAAGTAGTCGGGACGCCCATCGGGATTCTTCAATCGTTCATCGTCCATCGTAAAGCCCTTGACCAGATACTCTGTCAGATGTTCAGTGGCCCACTGTCTGAACTGTGTACCACGTACGCCTCGCACCCTATAACCCACTGCGATTATCATCTCCAAAGAGTAGAATACCACATTATAATTCTTGCCATCGGCGGCAGTAGTCAAATATTGTTTGACAACTGAATTTTTGTTTAACTCGTTGTCTTTTAGAATGTTAGCAATATGATGACTAATCAATTGCTTCGAGGTGGCAAAAAGTTCTGCCATCTGCTGTTGGTTGAGCCATATCTTGCCATCCTTGGCATAGAG
>JAFZCU010000121.1 GCA_017556145.1 Prevotella sp.
AGGGCAGCCTGACAGGCAGCCTCGTCACGGGTGGAGCGCACCTGTGCCAGACTCTCCTCCTGCTGCTTGCGCACAGCGGTATTGTCCACCTCGAGGATGTCGATCGGATCCTCATGCTCCAGACGGTACTTGTTGATACCCACAATCGTCTGGGATCCCGAGTCGATACGGGCCTGTGTACGGGCAGCTGCCTCCTCGATACGCATCTTGGGCAGACCAGTCTCGATGGCCTTGGCCATACCACCCAGTTTCTCAATCTCCTGGATATGCTCCCAGGCCTTATGTACGAGCTCGTTGGTCAGTGTCTCCACATAGTAGCTGCCGGCCCACGGGTCGATCTGCTTGCACACCTTCGTCTCGTTCTGGATATAGATCTGGGTGTTACGGGCGATACGGGCAGAGAAGTCGGTAGGCAGGGCGATGGCCTCGTCGAGGGCGTTGGTATGCAGACTCTGGGTATGACCCAGCACAGCAGCCATGGCCTCGATACAGGTACGACCGACGTTATTGAACGGATCCTGCTCTGTCAACGACCAACCTGAGGTCTGCGAGTGGGTACGCAGGGCGAGCGACTTCGGGTTCTTCGCACCGAAGCTTTTCACGATCTTCGCCCACAACAGACGGCCGGCACGCATCTTGGCAATCTCCATGAAATGGTTCATACCGATGGCCCAGAAGAAACTGAGTCGTGGTGCAAAGGCATCCACGTCGATACCGGCGTTCACACCGGTACGCAGGTAGTCCATACCGTCAGCCAAGGTGTAGGCCAGCTCGATGTCTGCGGTAGCACCAGCCTCCTGCATGTGATAGCCCGAGATGGAGATGCTGTTGAACTTCGGCATCTTCTGCGAGGTGTACTCGAAGATATCAGCGATGATCTTCATCGAGAAGGCAGGGGGATAGATATAGGTATTGCGCACCATGAACTCCTTCAGGATATCGTTCTGGATGGTACCTGCCATCTCCTCGAGCTGAGCGCCCTGCTCCAGACCGGCCACGATGTAGAACGCCAGAATGGGCAGCACGGCACCGTTCATGGTCATCGAGACCGACATCTTGTTCAAGGGGATGCCGGAGAAGAGCACCTTCATGTTCTCCTCGTTACAGATACTTACACCAGCCTTACCCACATCGCCCACCACACGGGCGTTGTCGGGGTCGTAACCACGGTGTGTCGGCAGGTCGAAGGCTACGGAAAGACCCTTCTGACCAGAAGCCAGGTTACGGCGATAGAAAGCGTTCGACTCCTCAGCGGTAGAGAAACCGGCATACTGACGGATTGTCCACGGACGGAAGGGGTACATCATCGAATACGGGCCTCTCAGATAGGGGGGAATACCGGCTGTGAAGTCGAGGTGTTCCATCCCTTCCAGGTCTTCCTTCGTATACACTGGCCTCACCTCAATATGCTCCGGTGTCTTCCAGTTCTCTACGATTCCATTGTCTTTAATCCACTTGGCACCATCCTGAGCCTTGATGCCTGCATAGATATCTATGTCTTTAAACTGTTTACGCATAATTCAAGTCTCCTATTCTTTAGATACCAAGTTTCTGATTATATTCTTTCAAAGTCTCGAGCACATTGCAGCGGACGTGGATGTAGTTCTCGATGCCGGCAGCCTTGAGATCCTCCATGCAGGCAGGCGCACCAGCCACGACGAACATTGCACGGCCATTCAGATACTGGAAGGCCGGAATCGCATACTCCGCATACTCATCGTCAGAAGAGCAGATCACCACGATGTCGGCCTTCGCCTCGAGCGCAGCATCCACACCCTCCTCGACTGTCTTGAAGCCGAGGTTATCAATCACCTTGTATCCGGCACAGGCGAGGAAGTTACAAGAGAACTGCGCACGCGCCTGACGCATGGCGAGATTACCAATCGTCAGCATAAACGCCGTCGGCACCTTGCTCTCCTCAGTATGGATACGCAGGTCCTCGAAGTCAGCCGCCAGTCTCGTGCTCTCAATAGCCTTATAGGGCCTCTCGCAGCCGTTGCTGTCTGTTGCTGTGCCACAGCAACATGCTGAGACAGCCTTCTTCCCCTCGCTCTTCTCCGTGAAGTTCGGGAACTGGTTCGTACCCAGCAGGAACTCCTTGCGCTTGGCAGCATCGCCATGGCGCTTCACGTTCGTGGCGTTGATATCATCCTGGATGGTACCAGCCTTCACAGCGGCCAGGAAACCACCCTCCTCTTCCACCTTCAGGAAGATCTTCCAGGCCTCGGTAGCCAGGGCATCCGTCAGGTGCTCGATATAATAGGAACCGGCACCTGGGTCGACGATGCGGTCGAAATGGCTCTCCTCCTTGATGATCAGCTGCTGGTTGCGGGCGATACGCTCTGAGAAATCAGTAGCCTGCTCGTAAGGCGCATCAAACGGTGTCACCACCATCGAGTGTACACTACCCAGCGCAGCACTCATGGCCTCGGTCTGCGAACGCAACAGGTTTACATAGCTGTCGAACAACGTCTGATTATACGTCGAGGTCGTCGCATTGATCACCATCTTGCAGGCGCAGTCGCACTTGGGCTCATACTGCTTCACAATCTGAGCCCACAGCAAACGGGCGGCACGGAACTTGGCAATCTCCATGAAGTAGTTCTCGCTCACGCCCATGTTGAACTTGATGCTCTTGGCAGCCAGATCCACATCCACACCAGCCTCCGTCAGCTGCTGCAGATACTCATTACCCCAAGCCAGGGCATAGCCCAGCTCCTGCACGATATAGGCACCGGCATTGTTCAGGGCATCGGTGCTCACGGCGATGCAGCGGAAGTTCGGATAGTCCTTCAGCGCCTCAACGAGTTTCGGGGCAGTCTCGAGAACGGGTGTCACATCCTTACCCTTCATCACCATCTTGGCCATCGGGTCGAACTCAATCGAGCCCACCACCTTCTCCTTGTCGTAGCCCTTCTCAGCGAAGAAGGCCACTAAGATCTCAGCCAGTTCGAGCGCATGCTTCGGACAGGTGGCAAAGTTCACCTCCACACAGTCGCAGTAGATACCCTCGAGCAGCGTCTCCACGGTATCCTTCGACACCAGCTTGCCGGGAATCCGGAAGCCTAAGGAGTCGATACCCTTGTTCAGGATGTCAAGCGCCTTGGCATTCGCAGCCTTGATTGTTGATGTTGCGTCGGAAGAATCCTCCGCGACATCAACAATGATGTTCTGACGAACATACCACTCATTGGAGTCCTTCTTGTTACCACGCACGAACGGGAACTCCCCGGGGAGTGCGTCGGGCGTCTTCAGGTTCGCCAGGTCTTCACGGCGATAGAAGGGCTGTACATTAAAACCTTCATTGGTTCTCCATACCAAGCGTTTCTGGAAGTCGGCACCCTTCAGGTCGACTTCAATCTTGTCCAACCACTCCTGAGTGGTCGGTGCAGTAAACTCGGTAAAGAGTTTTTCTTTGTTTGCCATAAAAGATACGTTTTATATTATATAAGATAATATTGTCGCTGCAAAGATACAATTAAAAGCGCAAAACACAAAATAAATCGCGATTTATTTCCATTTTCAGGCAAAAGTTTGTACCTTTGCAGCGAAATGGATAAAGAATTGTTCAAACAACTGGAAACTGCAAACGATGGACAGAGTGTCCACCTCTACTACGATGACATGGCCGGGCTGTATCTGGCATTCGGTCTGTCGGCGTATTATGCAACGATGGTCGTGAATGCCCCGGTGTCCTTTTCCGAAGCGATGGAGATGCCGGTGGTGCTGTTGCGACGGAGCCATGTCAATGACCTGCGACAGGCGATGACGAAGCTGGAGCATACGCAGCAGTCGTATTATCACTTCCGTCTCCGTACGAAAGTGGGAAGAGAGGGATATGACAAGTGGTTGAAAGTGGCATTGGAGAAAACGGAGTTATGACTTTTTCCCGAATGATCACCCTCCTCGTGTTTGTGGTGGCGATAGTCATTTCGACTATGGCATATCCTACTGTCATCCGTTTCGCCAAGCGCCATAACATCGTCGACAACCCCAATGCGCGTAAGCTGCAGCGTGTGCCCGTCCCCATCATGGGCGGTGTCGTCGTCTATATCGGCATCATCGCTGGTATGGTCGTGCTGTTCTTCTTCCTAAAGGAGACCTTGCTGCTATGGGGCCTGCTGGCCATGACCGTCCTCATGTTCATTGGCATTTGGGACGACATCAAGGATCTGAGCGCTTCACTGAGGTTTTTCATAGAGATTGTGATGCTGATCATGTTCATCAGCATGACAGGCGTGTATATCGACGACTTCCACGGGTTGTGGGGCATCAATGATCTCTCTCCCTGGATCAGCATCCCGTTCTCCGTGTTTGTCGGTGTGGGCATCATCAATGCCGTGAACCTCATCGACGGTGTCGACGGCTACTCTTCGGGCTTTGCAATGATGGCGTGTATGATGTTCGCCCTGGCCTTCCACACCGTATGGAGCATTGCCATGGTGTGCATGGCAGTGATTGTGGCGGGAGCCCTCCTACCCTTCTTCCTGCATAATGTGTTCGGTGTCCGCTCCAAGATGTTCATCGGCGACGGAGGTACGCTCATGCTTGGTATGCTCATGGTGGTATTCCTGTTCTTTGCCCTCTCGTCGAAGACGCGATGCAGCCAGTTAGAGAATGCCGGCATCTGTCTGCCAGCGATGTGTTTAGCCGTGATGTGCATCCCCGTGTTCGATACGCTACGCGTCATGACAATGCGCATCCTGAGGGGCAAGTCGCCCTTCCAGCCCGACAAGACGCATCTGCACCATCTCTTCATCGACATGGGATTCTCCCATCTGGGAGCAGCTCTGGCCATTCTGTCGATGAACGCCGCTGTGGTGGCCATCTGGTTCCTCCACTGGCAGTTAGGGGCCTCGTTCGACGTGCAGGCCTACGTGGTCATCGGCTTAGGCATCCTCGTGACGTTCGTGTTCTACAAGGTCATGAAGATCCAGCAGAACACCGGTCCCCTCGATGACGAAGGCTTCCCCCAGGGCACCTGGCTCTGGCACCTATTCTGTCAACTCGGCACCCTCAGCCACCGCGAGGAGCGACGCATCTGGCGTTACCTCCGCTGGCTCATGGACAAGCAGTTCTACCGTCCCATCCGTCCCTTCCACCACAAGCACTCCTAACCCCGCAGCACCGCTACCGCTGGGACGCAAAAAATCCGTTTGATCCGAGATCGTTTTTTTCAGCGGCACAGAAGTGCCTGGCATCAGTGTGTAATCAGGCGAGAGTGTAGACGTAGATGACGGCGAGGACCATGAGGATGGCGACGACGGTGAGGGCGAGCTTGAGGTATTTCTCAAGTTTGTGACGGAAGACAATAGCGTTAAGCGAGCGCTCCTTGAACCTGGAAGCGCCGTCACGATGGTGATGATGATGTTTGGACATTTACTATTTGAGGATGGTGTAAAGGAGGGTGGCGAGGGAGATGAGGATAGAGGTGCCAGAGAACCAGAGGTTGGTGGTCTGACCAACGGAGGAGTTACGGGCCTTGACCTTGTTGGGCTCGACGTAGACGATGTCGTTCTGCTGGAGATAGTAATAGGGCGAGCTGATGATATCGGCATCATTGAGGTTGAGGGTGTGGATCTCCTTGGTGCCCTTCTCGTTCTCGCGGATGAGCTTCACCTTGTTGCGAACGCCATAGATGGTGAGGTCACCTGCCTGGGCGAGGGCCTCGAGGATGTTGATCTTCTCGTTGCCCACGACGAACATACCTGGATGGTTGACTTCACCGAGCACTGATATCTTGTAGTTGGACATGCGGACGGTGACCACGGGATTCTCATTGACATTGAGGTAGGGCATGATCTTGTCGTGTATCATTTTTTCACACAAAGACTTGGTAAGACCACCCACTTTGAGGGTACCTAAGACGGGGAACTCGATGCAGCCATTGTTATCGACGAGGTAGGTCTGGAGGGAGCCGCCTGAGGAGCCGATGGTGCTCTGGGTATTCTGGAGGGTCGGACGAACAATGAGGTTGAAGGGTGCAGCTGCCTCGGGATTAACGGTGTTGACGGTAATGGTGAGGACATCCTTTGGCATGATACGGGCATCGTAGAGCATCTCAGAACGTGTGGGATCGATGAAGTCGGAATTCTGGAAGTAAGCGACGTCCTTGACGGACCCGCACGAGACCAGGAGAGCACTGGCCAAAAGAAGAACGAAGTAATACCTTTTCATATATTTTTATTTAAATTTCACACAGATATTTTAATTCACACAGATCTCACAGATTTTTTAAAACAACGGATTACACGGATTTTACGGATAACGTCGCAAGCGACGGGGAGGCTAAAACTGCCACCAACGTTTTTTGGGCGGAGGGGTGTCGTAGTCCTTCTGAGAGGTGTAGGCCTCGTCGAGGAGGTGGCGCCACTTCTTGCCACGGGAAACCATGCGATAGATGGTGCCCCAGTCGGGAAGACCGCCCACATTGCGGTCGTCGATGAAGATGTCTGCCTTCAGCTTGCGGGTGAAGTGGGGATTGGTATCGGTAGTCTCTTCGGGATAGTCGCGGTTGGCAGCGTAGAACTCAACGCCTCGCTGGCGACACCAGTCGAGGGCCGCGTCGAGGAGCTCGCCCTCGCGGCAGGTCCAGAGGACGAGGCGATGGCGGTCGGCGATGAGCATCTTAAGCGTCTCAATAGCAAAGGGACGCTCTGCACCGATCTCGGGGTAGCGGTTCTCGACGATTGTTCCGTCAAAATCTATTGCAATGACCATGGATGATGTTACTTCTTAATGCTGTCGTCATCTTTGTTGCCGTAGTGGGACTCGGCGTACTGGCCGTAGTTGCCATAGTTGCCATAGCCGTAGCTACCATAGCCGTACTTGCCGTAGCCATAACGGCCATAACCATAACGGCCATAGCCGTAGCGACCGTACTTGCCATACTTGCCGTAGCCATAGTAGTAGCCGTACTTGCGACGCGACATGTCAATGCCGTTGAGCACGATGCAGGGGTTGGGCATCTTACCCTCCTTGGCGAGGGTGTTGAGCAGTCCGAACGACGACTTCGGGGTGTAGTCGGCACGACAGACGAAGACCGTCATGTCGGCATGCTGGCCTATCTGCAGGGTATCTGTGACCAAGCCCACGGGCGCTGTGTCGAAGATGATGTAGTCGTAGAGCTCGCGCAGGAGGGTGATGACTTGTCCGAAGTTCTCACGCGCCAGCAGCTCCGTAGGATTGGGGGGCACAGGACCAGCCAGAAGCAAGTCGAGATTCTCATTGACACCTGAGGGCTTGATCTGATTGACCAACGCCCCACGCGTCACCTTGTCGAGCGTGAGCAGCGAGGTCAAGCCTTCAAAGCGGTCGGAGACACCGAAGAGTCGGCCCAAGGCAGGCTTACGTATGTCGAGACCACAGAGGACAACCTTCTTGCCGAGCAAAGCGAACGACACGGCGAGGTTGGCGGCATTGAACGTTTTGCCCTCGCCCGAGGTGCTGGACGTGAAACAGATGACCTTCTCATCCGCCTTGAGCATAAACTGTATATTGGTACGCATGGCACGGAAGATCTCGTCGATCTGATTGTTTTTGTTCGCCTGTACCACGATGCCCGCCTTCTGCTTGACATTGTCGGACGCCACTGCTACATCGGCGATGATGGGCAAATCGGTGAGGCGTGCCACATCCTCGTGGGCCTCGATCTTATAACGGAAGAACGAGAGGAGCCAGATGATGAGGAGCGGGATGGCGAAACCCAAGACAAGGGCTGCCAAGATGATGATCAGACTCTTCGGACTCACCTTTCCCTCATAGAGCGGTTCGTCGATGAGCTTACCGTTGTCAGCGGTGGCAGCCAAGGCGATGCTGTTTTCCTCGCGCTTCTGCAGGAGAAGCATATAGAGGGTGGACTTGACATCCTGCTGACGGCCTGCCTGTGCGAGGACACGCTCCTGAATCGGGGCAGCGGAGACGCGACCCTGGAACTTGGAGAACTGCGACTGGATGCCCTGACGGTTGATGTCGGCAGAGCGACGTGCCTGCATCAAGGCGGTCTGGATGCTGTGCTGCAGCTCGTCGATGGTAGCGGTGAGGGTGAGCACCTGTGGTGCCTGTTCACTGGCTGCCTTCAACAGGCGGTTACGATCCTGGACTGCCTGGTTGTAGCTGTTGATGAGGTTGGTGGCAGCGCCATCGGTCAGACCCACGTTGGAGGGGATGATCTGGTATTTGTTGGCAGAGTTGTTGACATAGTCACGCAGGTAGTCGAGCATCTGCACCTGGGAGTTGGCCTCAGAGAGACGGGCGGAGAATTCGTTGGACATCTGTACCGACTGCGAGGCATCGTTGAGGGTGGTGATGGCGTTCTGCTGCTTGAACTTCTGGATCTCGCCTTCGGTAGAGCCAAGTTCCTGACTGATCTTCGCCATACGCTCGTTGATGAACTCCTCAGTGCGGAAGGCTACCTCATTCTTGTCGGCATTCGCCTGACGGTTATAGCAGACATTGATCTGGCGCAGGACATCCATGGCACGACGGGTATTCTTGTCGTTGAGCGTGAGCTGGGCAATCGACGTAAGCTTGGAGGTCGGTGCGATGGTGAGTCGCTTGAGATAGTCGGTGGCGACATTCATAGGCGGACGCAGGGTAACGAGATAGACCGTACCCTCGGGCCACTTCCGGTCGCCATTGGCCGTGAGTGTGACAGTACCTATCGACGTGGAAAAGACGGCAGGCAGGTTCTTCGCCCGACGGTTGAACGCCTCGCCAGGATTCGGGCCATTCATGACATTACCCTGGATGATATAGGCATCGCCCTCGCGGGAGAGGCGCATATTGAGCCACTGGGTCCGCTCGAGGAGATTGAAGTCGAGGGAGTCGAGGTGCTGCGGGTCGAGGTCGACATTGACGGGCTGCGTCGTATAGCAGATGGGCTTGCTGACCTTTCCCTCGGAGCGGTACTCGGTATAGAGCTTCAGGTCCTTGACCACCTCACGGAGGAGAACACGCGACTTGAGCACTTCTACCTCGTTGTCGATACCCGTAGAGTTGCTCAGGAAACCCAAGTCCTCGACACCTGCGAGCATCTGGGCAGGATTCTTCTGTTTGTCTTCATCCTTGATGAGCATGCGGGCTGTAACCTTATAGACGGGCTCCGTATAGCGGAGGTAGATGAAGGCACCCGCTACGAAGATGATGAGCGACAGGAGGAACCACTGCCAGTTGAGCACGAGCATGGCGAAGATGGTCTGAAAATTCAGACGGCTTCCCCCCGTATCAGCGTTTTCCTGCAACAAATCCTCGATTTCATCGAGACTGAACTTTTTCTCTTCAGACATATCTAATTTCTTTGTTTATTGCTGTTCATTGTGGTGCAAAGATACGAATTTAATTGGTAAACGGGAAGTGTTTAGTATAAAAAAAAGCAAAAAATTAGATTTTATTGCACAAAAGTGTACGGAATGAGCAAAAAATTGTCTAACTTTGCAGCCGATTTTTGAATATATAATAATATAGGTATGTATAAAATGAAGGGACTGCTCATGGGGGTGCTGCTGTTGAGTGCCGGTGGGGTGTTTGGCCAGGGGGCTAAGAACATCCGGCTCAACGAAGTGCTCACCAACAACACCACGAGCATTCAGGATGAGTTCGGTCAGCGGGAGGCTTGGATCGAGGTGGAGAACACCTCGTTCACAACCTACAACATCCGAGGTATGTACTTCACCACCGACCGAAGCGTACTCGACCCCGACATGCCAGTGCCGGAACGCATCAAGCGGATGAGCGTGGTGCCCAACGGTGACGTGCGGACACAGATCGGGGGTCGGCAGCACCTGGTATTCTTCTGCAACTCGAACCCCGCACAGGGGAAGTTGCACCTCTCGCTGAAGGTTCCGATGTCGGAACCCTTCTGGATTGGTTTCTACAATGGTAATGCGACGGAACTCATCGACTCGGTGAGTGTGCCGGCATTGGCAGGGGACCAGAGTTATGCCCGCCAGAATGCCAATGGTTGGGCGGTGAAGTCGGCAGAGAACGTCACACCGGGCATTGAGAATTTCATCAAGACCGACGAAACGAAGGACGCCTATCTGAAGCGCGAGGATCCCCATGGCTTCGGCATCACCCTGCTGGCGATGGGCATCGTATTCTTCTGTTTAGCGGTGCTGTTCTTGTTCTTTTGGCTCTTCGGGCTCATCATGCGTCATATCGACACAGCGAAGAAGGTGGTGAACACCCAGCCCATCAAGCCCATTACGAAGACGGTGGAGGTGACGCACGACCTGGCGCATGCCACAGGGAACATCCTGCAGGACGGTCTGAAGACGAAGGGCATCGACAAGGAGGTGTATATCGCCGTGATCTCGATGGCGCTGAAGCAGTATCAGGACGATGTGCATGACGTGGAGTCGGGTATCATCACCATCAAGACGAAGGATACGGGCTGGGCGGATGAGAGCAGTCAGATGACGCATTTCTCGTCACCGGTCATCCCCACACAGCATAATGCACCACATATTCCAACGGGACCGCAGTTGAGTTGAGAGTGGAGAGTTTAGAGTTTATAGTTTAGAGTTTAGAGTTTAGAGTTGAGAGTTGAGAGATTACAGTTTAGAGTTTAGGAAATGAACAAGTATCAATATAAAGTACAGGGCGTCGATTACGACGTGGAGATAGAAGAAGTAGAGGGCAATGTCGCCAAGGTGAATGTAAACGGCATCCGTTTCGACGTGGAGATGAAACAGCCCATCAATGCGACCAGTACGCTGAAAAAGGTGCATATAGAAGCCCCGAAGCCAGTGGCCCGTCCGGCTGTGGCACCTGCTGCCGCCCCAGCAGCCGACAAACCCATGGCTGCCGGCACCGGCTCACCAGTGAAGGCCCCGTTGCCAGGTACCGTGATCGACGTGAAGGTGAATGTGGGTGACACGGTAAAGACCGGGGACATCGTGCTCGTGCTCGAGGCGATGAAGATGCAGAACAACATCGAGTCTGAGTATGAGGGCACGGTGACGTCGGTGACGGTGAAGCAGGGCGAAAGTGTCATGGAAGGGGCTGTGCTCATGACGATCGGATAAGAGTTTATAGTTTAGAGTTTATAGTTTAGAGAAATGGACCTCGGACAATTTATCATACAGAACTTCCATGAGTTTCTGACGTACACGGCATTTGCGAATGCGACCGTGGGAAACCTCATCATGATTGCGGTGGGCGCCTTCTTCATCTGGCTTGCCATCAAGAAGGACTTCGAGCCGCTGCTGCTCGTGCCCATCGGACTGGGTATCATTTTAGGCAACATCCCCTTCCGGGCGGACGCAGGGTTAGAGATCGGGCTCTACGAGGACAACTCGGTGCTGAACATCTTCTACCAGGGCGTGCGGCAGGGCTGGTATCCCCCACTCATCTTCTTGGGCATCGGCGCGATGACCGATTTCACGGCGTTGCTGGCGAATCCCAAGCTGATGCTGATCGGTGCTGCGGCACAGTTCGGTATCTTCGGCGCGTATATGGTGGCACTGGCGATGGGCTTCGAGCCCTCGCAGGCAGCCGGAATCGCCATTATCGGTGGTGCTGACGGTCCTACCGCCATCTTCCTGAGTTCGAAGCTCTCGCCCAACCTGATGGGTGCCATCGCCGTGTGTGCGTATAGTTATATGGCGCTGGTGCCTGTGATTCAGCCGTTTATCATGCGTCTGCTGACCACGAAGAGCGAGCGGGTGATCAAGATGAAGCCCGGTCGTGAGGTGTCGCAGACGGAGCGTATTCTGTTCCCGATTATCGGATTGCTGCTGACCACGTTTATCGTGCCGTCAGGTCTGCCGCTGTTGGGCATGCTGTTCTTCGGTAACCTGTTGAAGGAGAGCGGCAAGACCACGCGCCTGGCAAAGACTGCGGGGGCTGCACTGAACGATATCGTGGTGATGTTGTTAGGTCTGACCGTGGGTTGTTCGACACAGGCCTCGGAGTTTCTGACGTTCAATACCATCAAGATCTTCGCCTTGGGCGCGATGGCGTTTATGATTGCCACGGCATCAGGCGTCTGCTTCGTGAAGGTGATGAACCTGTTCCTGCCGGAGGGTAAAAAGCTGAACCCGCTGATTGGTAATGCGGGTGTGAGTGCGGTGCCGATGGCAGCGAGAATCAGTAATAACTTAGGACTGGAGTATGACCGGCATAACTTCCTGCTAATGCATGCCATGGGCCCGAATGTGGCGGGCGTGATCGGAAGTGCCGTCGCAGCAGGAGCGCTACTCGGCTTCCTGTCGTAAATGAGAAATGAGAAAAGAAAAATCCCCGCCGGGTTGGCGGGGATTTTTTTATTTTGCGTAGGCGACGGAGCGGGTTTCGCGAATGACCGTGATTTTGACCTGTCCGGGGTACGTCATCTCGTTCTGGATCTTCGTGGCAATCTCGCCAGAGAGCGCCTCTGTCTCGGCATCGCTCATCTTGTCGGCTCCCACAATGACGCGCAGTTCACGACCTGCCTGGATGGCGTAGGTCTTCGTGACACCGGGATAACTCATGGCAATCGCCTCGAGGTCGTTGAGACGCTTGATATAGGCCTCGACAATCTCACGACGGGCACCGGGACGGGCACCTGAAATGGCGTCGCACACCTGGACAATCGGCGCCAAGAGCGTCTGCATCTCCATCTCGTCGTGGTGGGCTCCAATGGCATTGCAGATATCGGGTTTCTCCTTGAAGACCTCGGCAATCTTCGCACCATAGAGGGCGTGAGGCATCTCACTCTCCTCGTCAGGCACCTTACCAATATCGTGCAGGAGACCAGCACGCTTCGCTTTCTTCGGGTTCAGACCCAGCTCAGCTGCCATGATGGCACAGAGATTGGCGGTCTCACGGGCATGCTGCAGGAGGTTCTGACCGTAGGAAGAGCGGTATTTCATCTTACCGATAATACGGATGAGTTCGGGGTGCAGACCATGAATACCCAGGTCGATGGCCGTGCGCTTACCCGTCTCGATGATCTCGTTGTCGAGCTGTTTCTTGACCTTCGCCACCACTTCCTCGATACGGGCAGGGTGGATACGGCCGTCGCTCACCAGCTGGTGGAGGGCGAGGCGACAGGTTTCACGACGCACGGGGTCGAAACCGGAGATGACGATGGCCTCAGGGGTATCGTCGACAACGATTTCCACACCAGCCGCAGCCTCGAGGGCACGGATATTACGGCCCTCACGACCGATGATGCGACCCTTGACCTCGTCGTTTTCGATGTGGAACACCGAGACACTGTTTTCGACAGCCGTCTCCGTTGCCACACGCTGGATGGTCTGGATGACAATCTTCTTGGCCTGCTGGTTGGCATTGAGCTTCGCCTCGTCCATAATCTCGTTGATGTAGCTGGCAGCAGCCGTCTTCGCCTCGTCCTTCATCGCCTCGACCAGACGGGTCTTGGCTTCCTCGGCACTCAGGCCGGAGACCTCCTCGAGCATCTCACGCTCCTTCTGCTGCATCTTCTCGAGCTCCTCAGCCTTGACGCTCAGGAGCTTCTTCTCGTTGTCGACCCGCTGCTGCATGTTGTCGAGCTCGTTCTTCCGGCGTCCCAGTTCTTCCTGACGCTGGTTGAGCGACATCTCACGCTGCTTCAGCTTGTTCTCACTCTGCTGGATGTGCTGGTTGCGCTGCTGCACTTCCTTCTCCAGTTCTGACTTCTTGTTAAGGAACTTCTCCTTGACTTCCAGCAGTTTCTTTTCCTTGATGACCTCCGCCTCCTTGGTGGCCGTGTCGATCATCTCGTTGTACTTCCCCTTGATGACATAGCGGAAGATGAGATATCCGCCGACGCCTCCCAAGACGAGGGCACCTGCGGCAATTAATAACACGAAAAATAAATCCATAAAAAAATCTATGTTAAAATAATGATACGTTTCTCTCTTACTTCTTGAGGACATCCTCGATTTCGGAAGTCAACTTGCTGAGAATCGTATCGTAAGGGGCTGTATCGTTGTTGCCCTTCTCACGCTCATACATCAGGGCAATGTCTATAAGGGTCATCAGCGAGATGGTATGATCTCCCTTTCTGCCCTTATAGGCCTGCGCATATCTGTTGTAGCGGTCGGTAATGAGTTTGGCGGCAGCGCGATAATAGACCTCTTCTTTGCGGTCGATCGTCACCTCTACCTCCTCGTCATAGACGTGCAGCCTTATATGTAGTTTCTCTTTGTCCACTTCTGCCATCGCTATTGTTCGTCGCTCATGATAGCAATACATTTGTTCACTTCCCTGATCATCTTCTGAACCCTGGCCTTCGCAGCCTCCAGGTCGCCGTCGGTGATGGTCATCATCTTGGCCATTTTCAGGGCATTATAGTCATTATCCTTCTGAGTCAGCTTTGCCTGCAGGTCTTTCAGTTCCTGCTCAGCCTTCCAGACCATGGCGTAGAGCTCCTGGTTCTCCTTCTTGAGGTCCTGGAACCGGAGGATGAGCTGCCTGACGCGGGTCTCGAAACTGGTAATCACTGTCTCGTTTGAATCCATGACATAACGAATTGATGTACAAAGGTATGCAAAAATCCTGTTAAAGGATTAGCTTGGCGCTGTTTTTTAACCTTTTTTATTAATTACTCTTTCGGTTTGGGTTCTTTCTTGGCGAGCATGACCACCTTGTAGACGAAATCGGTGATCCACTGCTGGGAGAAGCCGAGTCGCTGTGCATACTGCCTGACGGCGACAACCGACTTCATGACACCGGCATCGCTGTAATCGTTTTTGTTGAAGATGTCGTTCACGGTCTTCTCGGTCATGGTATAGAGCATCTTCTTCATGAAGCCCGGGAGACGGAGCTTGAACTTCATGAGGTTGCCCGTGAGCATCATCAGCTCCTGTGTAAATCCTTGGAACTGAAATAGATAGGTCTGTGCATCCTGCACCTTCTTACACCGTTTTCGCAGGCTCTGGTCGATCTCCTTGAAGAACTCGTCATTCATGCCATACATCTGTTTGAGCATGTTCTTACAACGGCTTCTTTCGCCTACACCTAATTTATTATTGACTGTGGCGACCTTCAGTGTCGACTTGAACACCCTGAGGTCAGGCAGGGCAGCGAGGCTGGTGATACCCAAGTCAGCTGCCATCGAGGCCTGGAAATACACGCGGATGAGCGTCATGAAGTCCTCCATGCCACCAATGCGGGTCTCGCCGTCTTTTTTCCCGAAAATTTTATTCCAAAATCCCATAAAAACGTTTTTATTTTCGAATTCGCCTGCAAAATTACTTATTTTTTATGAAAGAACGCCGTTTTTTCCAAAAAATATGCTATCTTTGCACCCAATAAAACTACAAAGATTATGAAAGGAATCGTATTAGCCGGCGGTTCAGGCACCCGCCTCTACCCCATCACCAAGGGCATCAGCAAACAGCTCATCCCGATTTTCGACAAGCCGATGATCTATTATCCCATCTCAGCGCTCATGCTGGCGGGCATCCGAGAGATTCTGATCATCTCGACCCCCTACGACCTGCCGGGGTTCAAGCGTCTCTTGGGCGACGGTTCCGACCTGGGTGTGAGGTTCGAATATGCTGAGCAGCCCTCGCCTGACGGTCTGGCACAGGCATTTATCATCGGTGAGGACTTTATCAGCGACGACTGCGTCTGTCTGGTGTTGGGGGATAACATCTTCTACGGCTCGGGCTTCAGCGGTCTGCTGAAACAGAGTGTGCAGAATGCCGAGAAAGACGGACTGGCAACGGTGTTCGGCTATTATGTGAACGATCCCGAACGCTATGGCGTGGCGGAGTTTGACAGCCAGGGCAACTGCCTGAGTATCGAGGAGAAGCCCGAGCATCCCAAGTCGAACTATGCCGTGGTGGGGCTCTATTTCTATCCGAACAGTGTGGTGGAGATAGCGAAGCATATCAAGCCCTCCGCCCGTGGGGAACTGGAGATCACGACGGTGAACCAGGCCTACCTGGCGCAACAGAAGCTGAAGGTGATGACACTGCAGCGGGGGTTCGCGTGGTTGGACACCGGTACGCACGACTCACTCTCAGAGGCCTCGACGTTTATCGAGGTAATTGAGAAGCGTCAGGGCCTGAAAGTGGCATGTCTGGAGGAGATTGCCTACAGACAGGGGTGGATCACGAAAGAGAAACTGGCCGAGATTGCCAAGCCCATGGCGAAAAACGAATACGGGAAGTACCTTCTGAAGCTCATTTAACTATTTATCCAACTCCTCGTATTTGGAGTTGTTGCTCTTGTATTCGGGGACGATCTCCTTCATCTTCTTCACCGTCGCCATGTCGTCGTACTGCTTCGACAACGCGATCAGTTCGTCAATCTGGCGGCTGACCTCTTCATAGTCGTACTCACGCACCTCGGCAATGCGGATCTTCTTATGGAAGGTGGGTTTGGTATTCTCCTTGGCATTGAGCACCTCCTCATAGAGCTTCTCGCCCTCACGGAGACCCGTGTACTCAATTTTCACATTCTTGGCACCCGACAGGCGGATCATCCGCTCTGCCAGATCGGCAATCTTCACTGGTTTGCCCATGTCAAACACGAAAATCTCGCCACCATGGCCTTTGGTACCGGCCTCCAGCACCAGCTTACAAGCCTCGGGTATCAGCATGAAGTAGCGTACGATGCGACGGTCGGTCACAGTAACGGGGCCGCCATGCTTGATCTGCTCATTGAACAAGGGGATGACGGAGCCATTGGAGCCCAGCACGTTACCGAAGCGGGTGGTGACGAACTGCGTCTTGCTGTTTTTACTCAGCGACTGGACATAGATCTCGCATATACGCTTGGAGCAGCCCATGACGTTGGTGGGGTTCACGGCCTTATCGGTGGAGACCATCACAAACTTCTTCACCCCGTATTTGTCAGCCAGATCAGCAATGACCTTCGTACCATAGATATTGTTCTGCACGGCCTCCGAGGGATTGTCCTCCATCATCGGCACATGCTTGTAGGCTGCAGCATGGAACACATAGTCGGGACGGAATTCCGCGAACACCTTTTCCATGCGCTCCTGCTTACAGATGCTGGTCACCACGGTCTCTGCCGGGACATCCGGGAACTCGCGAGCCATCATCAGACGGATGTCGTGCTCAGGCGTCTCGGCCTGGTCGATCAGCATCAGGGCCTCTGGCTGGTAGGTGGCTATCTGTCGTACCAGTTCGCTACCGATGCTGCCGGCGGCACCGGTGATCAGTACCCGCTTGCCATTCAACAGTTCGCCCATCGACTTCATGTCGACCTTGATCTCATCGCGGGGCAGGAGGTCCTCAACACTCACCTCCTTGATCTGGATCTCCTCCTGGAGCTCGCCATCCTTCACGTTCACCTCCTTCACATTCTGCGACATGTAGATTTTCACGCCGGCATTGATCAGCTTGTCCTGAAGATCCTGGTCGTCGCGGAATTCCTTGATGCTCTGCGGTGTCACCAAGATGGCATAGATTCTGGATTTCTTGATAATCTTCTGGAAATCATCCAAAGTGTTGTACACCTTCTCACCCATGACCAGGTTGTTCTTGTAGACAGCATCATCAGAGATAAAGCCCTTGATGACAAAGCGCCGGGGTGTTTGGGAACGGATATACTTCGCCAAACCGATGCAGCCGTCCATCGAACCGTAGACCAATACCCGCTGGGCCCGGATATCCGTATTGAGGACCTCAAACAAGGTCTTGACCACCACGCGCATGAACCACATCAAGAGCATACCAATCAGATACATCAGACAGATATGGCGGAAATGGAGATTGTAGAACCACTCTTTTGAATAAATCCGCATCATAAAATGCAGTGGAAAGGCTATCAATAGTGACAGCAGGCTGGCATACAACACCCTGGCCAGGTCGACAAACGACGAATAACGGATGATACCTGCGTAGGTATGGAACATTCTTGCGCCTACGATGCTTGGCAAGGCATATACAAAAAGCGTCAGCAACAGCATCGACTGATTGAATTTCACAGCAATTCCCGGACGATAGATGAAAATCCAGTAGGCCAGGATACCACCCACCATCAACAAGAGAAAATCCAACAGCAAGATGCACCAATAAGGCAGTGCATTCTTACTGAAATACCAATTCATCAGCTTATTTATCGGATTCTTCATATTTTTCTATTTTGGGTGCAAAGGTACAACATTTATTTTAATTTTCGAACGAATTCTCAAAAATAATCACTACCTTTGCCCCAAAATAGACAAAGATGAAGAATATCGTTATAGCGGCAGGCTATGCCACACGTCTGGGCGAACTCACCAAGAACTTCCCCAAGCCCCTGCTGAAGATTGGCAACAACACCATCCTCGGCCGCATGCTCGATGACATCGACCAGATTCCGGAGATCACCGAGCATATCATCGTCACGAATCATAAGTTCGCTGGAATCTTCGAAAGATGGAAGATGGAAGAAGGCAGATGGAAGAAGCTCATCACCATTATAGATGATGGGACGGAGACGAATGAGACAAGGCTTGGTGCTGTCTGTGACTTGCTTCTTGCGATAAATGGTAATCTTAACGACGACCTTCTTGTCGTTGCGGCGGATAACCTGCTCTTCTTCTCCTTCCAGGAATTTGTGGATTTCGCGAAGGCGAAGGGAACGTCGTGCATCATGTGTCACGAAGAGCCCTCGATCGGGAAACTGCAGCGTACAGGCGTGGTTGAGCTCGATGAGGACATGCGGGTGCTGGGTATGGAGGAGAAGCCCGAACATCCTAAGAGCCACTGGGCTGTGCCACCTTTCTATATTTATATGAAGAAAGACCTCGACCTGGTGCGCCATGCCGTGGAAAACGGCTGTGGCAAGGATGCCCCTGGCAATCTGGCCCATTATATGGTGGCTCATACCACGATGCACGCCTGGCCCATGAGTGCCGGTCGTTTCGACATCGGATCATTAGATACCTATAAAGAAGCAGTAGAGAAATATGGATAATCAGTTTCAATACCACCTTTTCGCCCCATATCGTGTCTGTCCGTTAGGGGCGCATGTCGACCATCAGCATGGTCTCGTCACTGGCTTCGCCATCGACAAAGGCGTCGACCTCTGGTTCAACGTCGCTGATGACAGTCACGTGCATTTAGAAAGCAGGACCTTTGAGGGACAGATCGACTTCGACCTCGATGCGCCTTCGCAAGTCAGGGAAGGTCGCTGGGGTGACTATGCCCGGGGTGCCAAATATGCCTTGCGCAAGCGTTTCAAGCTCAAACGCGGTATCACGGGCGTCATACAAGGCTCCCTGCCCATCGGCGGTCTGTCGTCCAGTGCTGCCGTGCTCATCGCCTATGTCATGGCCTTTGCCAAAGCCAACGACATCACCCTCCAGCCCTTCGAAGTAGTGAAGATTGCCTCAGAGGCGGAACGTGAGTATATTGGTCTGAACAATGGTCTCCTCGACCAGGCGTGTATCGCCTTGGGCCGAAAGGACGGTCTGCTGTTCCTCGACTGCGACAGCAACGACTGGCGCATCATCAAGCGCAACAGCGAGATGCCCGACTTTGAAATCGGCATCTTCTACTCTGGTCTCACGCGCTCGCTCGTGAATTCTGATTATAATTTACGCGTGTACGAGTGTAAGACGGCAGCTTGGAACATGCTGGCGTATACGGAGCAGCCGCTGAAGACCTTCGACAAGACCTTCCTCCGCGATATCCCCAAGACCACGTTTGACAAGACGCGCATCGCCATGCCAGCGCGATTTGCCCGCAGAGCGGAGCATTTCTACTCGGAGTATCGCAGGGTAAGACAGGGAGTCACTGCATGGGAGACAGGCAATCTGAAGCTCTTCGGCAAGTTGAGTTTCGACTCGTGTGAGTCGAGTATCCACAACTATGAGTGCGGATCACCGGAGCTCATTGCCATCTATGAGATCATGCGGTCGTTGCCCGGCATCTATGGGGGCAGATTCTCCGGAGCGGGCTTCAAAGGGGCGTGCATCGCGTTGGTGGATCCTGCGCACAAGGAGGAGATCCAGCGGGAGCTCACGGCCAGGTATCTGGCGCAATTCCCGGAATATGAACGGACATTCCAGGTCTTCTGGGTTCGACCCGATAACGGAGCGAGGTTTGTCGACTAACTTCTGTTCATTCTCTGGCGCAGAGAACGTACCAAGAGACATCCACCCCCTCCAAGTTTGACTCCGTCTTCCTCTGTCGCGACTCGGGATAGCCTAAGCAAGCTTGGCTCTCCTCTCGCTGCTCCATCGGTTCCCCCTATATGGGGAGGATGCAACGTCCATTAGGTTGAAAGATGATACCAATCCATAAAGCCTTCCATGGCTAAGCAACAAAACGAAAATACGAATCAAGCTGAATGACGACATCAGTCCAAAAACCTTTAATAACCAGTGGCCTCAATGATAATCAGAGCCGCCAGAACATTCAGCACGGCAGTTAAGAAACACATCCCGACCCTTTGATGGGTCGAGGATACCAAAATGGGAGCGACAGGAGGAGCGGTTAAGCCTCCCCCCTTTGAAGGAGGGGAGGTTTGGAGGGGCGGTAGGTACCCTCCTTAGGACAAGGAGGGGCGGGTGGTTGTGAAAAAGAATTATTAATAATAAATATATTATAAAAAAATGAACAAAATTGATTTAGAGAAAAAAGCCATTCTGGTAACGGGAGCAGCCGGTTTCATCGGCAGCAACCTGATAAAGCGCCTTTTCAAGGACCTGAAAAGCGCTACGATCATCGGCATCGACAACATGAACGATTATTACGACGTCGCTCTGAAGGAATACCGCTTAGAGGAACTCACAGGCCTCAGCCATCAGACACCTGACATCGCGTACCACTTCATCAAAGGCGACATCGCCTCGAAAGAGACCATCGACCAGCTCTTCGAGACCTACAAGCCACAAGTGGTGGTGAATCTCGCAGCCCAGGCAGGCGTGCGCTATTCGATCACCAATCCCGATGCCTACATCCAAAGCAACCTGATCGGTTTCTACAACATCCTCGAGGCCTGCAGGCATCACCCTGTCGAGCATCTGGTCTATGCATCGTCATCGAGCGTGTATGGCGGTAACAAGAAGGTACCGTTCAGCACTGACGACCGCGTAGACAATCCCGTCAGTCTCTACGCCGCCACGAAGAAGTCGAACGAACTGATGGCCCACTGCTATTCGAAGTTGTACGACATCCCCACAACCGGTCTGCGTTTCTTCACCGTCTACGGTCCTGCAGGTCGTCCCGACATGGCCTATTTCGGTTTTACCAACAAGCTACTGAAGGGCGAGACCATCCAGATCTTCAACTACGGCAACTGCCAACGCGACTTCACCTACGTCGACGACATCGTAGAAGGTATTGTACGTGTGATGCAAGGTGCGCCGGAACGTCAGAAGGGCGAAGACGGGCTCCCTATCCCACCCTACGCCGTCTATAACATCGGTGGTGGTCAACCCGAGAACCTGCTCGACTTCGTGAACATCCTCCAGGAGGAGCTCGTTCGTGCAGGCGTTCTTCCTCAGGACTTCGACTTCGAGGCCCACAAACAACTCGTCGCCATGCAGCCTGGTGATGTCCCCACCACCTATGCCGATGCCACTGCCCTTGAGCGCGACTTCGGATTCACCCCGAAAATCACGTTAAGGGAAGGTTTAAGAGCATTTGCAGAATGGTATAAGGCGTTCTACGGATAAAAAAGTCATTTACAGTTTTTAACTGACCTTTTCCAAAAAAAACGAAGAAAAGGTCAAAATATATTGCGCACTTTACTCATATTCTATATTCCCGGAAAATCCAATTGGATTTTCCTGGAATATAAATATTTTTTCAAACGAAAAAAGCGCAATTTATATCATACTATAGATCTTCCTTAGATGTTTTGTCCGAATTTTTAAATAATCTTAAAACGGCCATCTTTATCGATTCAATATTTGGATGCTATTTAAAAATTTTATATATTTGCAACATCATTCAGTAATGATTGATAAAAGGTAGTCATCCGACAAGCCTGATCTAAGTTAACGCAACTTAAATCTATTTATGGGAAACACATGGAAAGTGAGATTATAGTATCTCATTTTAGGGGGAGGGAATCAGGGAAAGAGCCCCTCCCCAGTTCTGAACAAAACTCTCAAAAAAAATGCAGGGCTCATCAAAACCCTGCATTTTTTTATTCCCACTCGATGGTACCCGTAGGTTTGGGTGTCAGATCATACAACACCCGATTCACGCCAGGCACCTCTGTGATAATCCGTTTCGTAATATGATGCAGCAACGCATAGGGAATCTCCTCGATGGTGGCTGTCATGGCATCGCGCGTGTTCACGGCACGAATGATGACGGGCCAGTCCCAACTGCGCTTATTATCCTTCACACCCGTTGACTTGTAATCTGGCACGATGGTGAAGTACTGCCACACCTTTCCTTCGAGACCATTCTTCGCAAACTCCTCACGCAGGATGGCATCACTCTCACGCAGGGCCTCGAGACGATCCCTCGTGATGGCACCGGTACAACGGACACCCAATCCCGGTCCTGGGAACGGCTGACGATACACCATGTTGTCGGGCAGGCCCAGTTCCTTACCCACGACACGGACCTCATCCTTGAACAACAGCTTGATGGGCTCGACAAGTTCGAACTGCATATCCTCAGGCAGTCCGCCCACATTGTGGTGCGACTTCACTGGCCCTGACTCCACGATATCGGGATAGATGGTCCCCTGCGCCAGGAAGCTGATGCCCTCCAGTTTGCGGGCTTCCTCCTCGAACACACGGATAAACTCCGCTCCGATAATCTTGCGCTTCTGCTCGGGGTCAGCCACGCCTGCCAACTTGTCCAAAAAGCGGTCAGTGGCATCCACATACACCAAATTGGCATTCAACTCATCACGGAACACCTTAATCACCTGCTCAGGCTCACCCTTACGCAAGAGGCCGTGATTCACGTGTACCGACACCAACTGGCGTCCCACTGCCTTGATCAGCAGTGCAGCCACCACTGAGGAGTCGACACCTCCCGACAGTGCGAGCAGCACCTTCTTGTCACCGATCTGAGCCCTCAGCTCCTTTACCTGTTCATCGATAAACGCCTTTGCCAGTTCGGGTGTTGTGATTCTCACCATCCCCTCCGGCCTTACATTTCCTGTACTCATAATTGTTGTCTTTTATTAAATTTCAGATGATATTCTCTTTGATGGTCTTCACAATAAACCTGACATCCTCATCGCTGACATACGGTCCAGACGGGAGACACATGCCGATCTTGAAGATTGCTTCCGACACCCCGTTCACATAGGCTGGAGCCCCCTGATAGACCGGCTGCTTATGCATAGGTTTCCAGACAGGACGGGCCTCGATGCCTGCCTGATCCAGCGCCACTCGCATCGCCTCAACATTATCATTCGGCTGACAGTCAGTCACTGCTGATGAGGCAGCATGTATCACACCTGCTGCTCCTCCGACAGCCCCCTTCACAATCGTCTTGTAGGCATCCTCCTGTCCTTTCACCTTCAGATCAGGATCGAGGGTGATCGTGCAAAGCCAATAGTTACTGTCGTAGACAGGAACTCCATCTGTGGGATCTGAGAGATCTGTGTGAGTTTGGGGCTGACAGTGCACTGTCACGCCCTTCACGTCAGCCAATAGTTCTTCATAGAGTTTCTGTACATGTTTGTGGTGAGCAATATGATCATTCGCCACCGTCATCTGCCCCCGTCCGATACCGGCACAGATATTACTCATGCGATAGTTGTAGCCAATCTTCTCATGCTGGTAGTAGGGATAGCTCTCGCGATACTGCGTGGCGTACATCATGATTTCCCGCCACGAATCCTCATCAGGTGTTATCAGCGCACCGCCACCCGAAGTCGTAATCATCTTATTGCCATTGAAGCTCAGTACACCATATTGGCCGAAGGTGCCAAGCACCTGTCCTTTGTATTTGGAACCGAAGCCTTCTGCCGCGTCCTCAATCACGGGGATCTCATACTTGTCAGCGATCTCCATGATTCTCTCAATCTGATACGGCATGCCATAGAGCGCTACAGGCACAATGGCCTTGGGTGTCTTGCCAGTCTTCGCAATACGGTCCTTGATGGCCTCTTCCAGCAGTTCCGGATCCATGTTCCAGGTGTCACATTCCGAGTCGACAAACACCGGGGTCGCTCCCAGATACGTGATGGGATGACTTGATGCACAAAACGTAAAACTCTGCACCAACACCTCGTCGCCAGGACCTACACCACAGGCAATTAGTGCCAGATGCACAGCCGACGTACCACTTGCCAACGCCACCACCCGCTTTGCGGGAATATCTGTGAGATCTGAGAGACCTGTGTGACATACAAATTCTTCGAGATCCTTTTCGAACGCATTGACATTGGGTCCCAGGGGCACCACCCAGTTCGTATCGAAAGCCTCCTTGATATACTTTTGTTCCAATCCCGCCTCACTCATGTGAGCCAGACATAGATATATTCTTTTATTTGCCATTATTGTGATTACATTATGTGTGAGTCAAAAATTAACCTGTTATTATCTTCTTTATATACAGCCAAGTGTAACTGAAGAACAGAGTCCAATATGATTCATTTTCAAAGACAAGTTGATGCTTCCATCGGTTTGAGACGAAAACCCTTGCCTCGTAAAGCAGAAACCTGACACTATTCTTTTTATAAGGATCCGATTCTGGAGATTCGATGATGCTTTGCCAGATTCGATCGGCTGTTGCATTATAAATTGGCTGAATCGGACAATCAGACATATCCAAGCCCAACTTGGATACCAGAATGCCTTGGATCATCCTCGGGAACGCTGGCATACCAGACTTCTTGTATAATTTCTGCATTTTATCCCAGTCCACCTCATCAGCGTATTTCTTTTGGAACAAAGCCCAGTCATACAGCATCCTTAAAGCCACTGATTCAGAAAAGAAATGAATCGCCATATGCCGCATCAGGAAAATGGCATTCATCGTCGGCGACAAGCTATATGCATTATCCGCCTCAGTATTCTCAAACTTAAAAGGATAGCGATGCCCTTCAACATTAGCCAAACGCTTCAGTTCATCATCCAAAAGAAGATTTCCCCGGTGATTATCCCTGTCCAGGAAATCATAATGGTTTTCCAAGAGAACGCCATTAAAGCTGGCCTGTGTATGATGATTAAAATATTCTTCAGTCTCAACTCCCATGTCTTTCAACACTTGGACGCTTTTGTCCGAATCACCAAACATATAATAGTCGATGTCTCCAAACACTCGCAACTGAGGCTCAGGATACAGCTGTGCAGTCGTTGCACCTTTCAAGAACATGACATCCAGTCCTGCTTTTTTAAATTGCAGAGCCAACTGTTCCATTAGGCCTAAGCACTTCCAATAATTCTTCTTGGATTGTTCACAGGCACCATACCATTTCAAAACCACCTTCTTTATCTCCGGATCCGACAACTTGGTCTTTGACAGGCTCTCCATCACAAGCGGCAACATACCATGTCTTGATGCCTCGGCCAAATTCCGATCCAGTTCCTGTGTATTCAATGATGAAACCGGATCTTGTCCTTTACTAAATCCGAACAAGACCTCGTTACATCTCTCAATAATCCAATCTATTTGTGTCATTAATAATGCCTATTAACTCCGATATTACCTTAATTTTTCGCTGTGGCAAGTAGTCTGCAGCCAGTCTAAGGTCCTGTGAATGAATATTCTGACCATGATCCAATAGGCATACCGTCATCCATCCCAAACGATTGGGCACAAGAAAATCCTTGGCAGGATTATCGCCTACATAGACATATTGGCACCCAGGATATGATTCCATGATTTTCTCAAAAGAATAAGGATCAGTCTTCAAGTGCCCCACCTCCTCTGATATAAAAACATCAGACCCGTCGAAATAATCAGACAATCCTAAAGCATTGATAATGTTTCTCTTGGTTCTTGGCCGTCCATCCGTAATTAATGCCAAATGGCAATTGCCTTGAAGCTGGCCCAAAACAGACCGAACCATAGTATCCAAATGAATCTGTGGAATATGATAACGATAAACGTCAAGCAATGCCGATTTATTTATAGTCAAATGATGTGTATCTAAGACCTTTTGAAAGACATCTATCTCTCCTGCCTGATAAGCTTCGATCATCTCTTCATACAGATCACTGATTCCTAAGTCCTTGGTGAGATAATCAGCCACTGCATGATAGCCCGACTTCAGGAAGTCAATCTCTTGATACAGAGTATCTTCTAAGTCAAAGACGACAACCTTATTCGGCATTATAGATGATGATATCATTATCGTAGCGCAGAATCATTGTGTTGTCGAGCCACTTATCTGAGTAATCAACCGTCTCATGCAGCAAATATTCCTGAATGATATAGGCTGCATAATTGGCTTTGGCGTGATATGTAAGCGGGAATCCGCCCCCAAAGCGCGGATTTATCTCACTTCCAATTATCTGATGGTCAGATTCCCGATAGAATAACTGGAAGCAGATACACCCTCTGACACCCGGTAGACATCCCATTTTATCTTTAAGGAAATCCACGATTTCATTTTTATGAGTCTTTCCTTTATTTATCTCTCCCGCCCTGACCGCAATACGCTCACGAGGCACGATGCCTTTCACACAATGATCCTTTCCGAAATACAAATCGACAGAATACTCCCGAAATTCATTCTGGTCTATATATTCCATAAACATGAACTTGGGATTCTCTAACATCTCCTGCGTCAATTCTCTCTGATTATGAACCACATGGATATCCGTACTCAAGGAACCGTCGTATGGTTTTACAAACATCGGGAATGTCGGATGATATTTATCCACGGCCTTCGGGACTTCAATACCAATGTCCAACAAATAACGTTGTGTCTTCCGTTTGTCCCTACATGCACCGATAAAATCCTCATCAGATAGTACGATCTCCACGCCAATCTCTGAGAATCGCGGCCTGTTTTGTGCCATAATCATTAATTCTGGGTCAATCGTTGGGATAATAGTCCCAATATTTTCATTCCGACAAATCTGGATTAATTCATCAATATAACCGTCTGCTGTACAAGGCGACACCTTGATGCCTTTATCTGACACGATACATGCAGGAGCCATCATGGGCCGCATGTCTGTCGTAAAGACCTTAGCATCTAAACCCAGATCTTTCAATGTCTGCTGAAATATCTGCACCAGCACCACCCGCTTCCCCGCAGATGTAATCAGTATATTTTTCATTTAATTGTGTCCATTAAACGGTTCCATAGTAGCTTGCCCCTCCTGGGAGATATCAGCACGCTTCAGCACCTTCATGACTGTTATCCATATCACTTTCAGGTCAGTCAACAATGACACATGGTCCACATACCACACATCGAGTTCAAATTTCTTGGCCCAACTGATATTATTTCTGCCATGACACTGTGCCCAACCACTGATACCAGGTCTCACCTCATGACGACGAGCCTGCTCTTTGGAATAAAGAGGAAGGTATTGCACCAACAAAGGCCGAGGTCCTATCAATGCCATATCACCTTTGAGCACATTAAACAATTGTGGCAGTTCATCAATGGAAGTCGAGCGCACCAACTTGCCCACCTTCGTCAGGCGGTCTTTATCAGGCAACAGTTCACCATTCTCATTGCGTTCATCCGTCATGGTCTTAAACTTCACTACTTTGAATAATTTCGCATCCTTACCAGGTCGTTCTTGGAAGAAAAATGCACCTGCACCTTTATTGGTAAAGTGGAGCCAAATAGTTACAACAATCAATATGGGTGACGCACATATCAGCGCAAACAAAGCGATCCAAAAATCAAAAAAACGCTTGAAGAAACGCTTATACATAAAATAAAGATATTTATTCATTATCCACATGCTTGCCATAATTAACAATTTGGCCAAGATTGCTAACCTCTATACCTATTTTAATAACTTTAGCAGGATTTCCTGCAATAATACAGTGAGATGGAACATCTTTTGTAACAACAGCGCCAGCAGCAACGACGACATGATCCCCAATCCTCACACCAGGAAGTACGATTGAATTAACCCCTATTACACAATTCTTACCGATATATGTTTGGTATCGTTTACCTGTTCCTTTCTCTCCGCGACAATAATCATGTGCTAGCACCATTGCATTTCGCAACAGCCATGTATTATCTCCGATATGAGTTCCTTTGGGGTTAATATTCTTATCAAGATGTACAGTCTTAGCAATCTTAACATTTTTTCCAATATCCATCCTAAAATGAGAACGTAAATACCAAGGATAAATTCCTCCTAACAATTTCCACAACTTTTTTCTTAAATACGGCATGATGGTTCAATAAATTACTTTAATATCTTATGGAAAGAATCATTCTTCATTCACATAATAAGCTTTATAATCATGTGAAGGAACTCTCTCTTCTTCTGGGGGTAACTGCATATAGTCTCCAAAGTATAAACGGAGAAAAACATCATATCCTTTTATTATTTGACACTTAATTTCATCAAAATTCCAGTCTATATATCCATCAAATAATTTTGATGGGAAATAGAAGAAACGATTAAATCCGACTCCGTTATCCCAAATACAAATATTCTTTGTTTTCAGATGGTTATATTTTGACAGGTGCTTTTCAATCCTTTTCTCCAAAGAAAAGGAAGTAAATGGAATTACAGGTATTTTCAATATGAATTTAACCATTTTGCGTATTAAAGAGTCTGTGTCTAAATAACGAACCGTTTTAAAATGATATAAACTTACCAAACATGTTCTTATTGTTTCCCATTTTACTAGTCCTTTATCTGGGGCGTTATCATATGGGAAAATAGAAATCCATAATCCATAGAGACTTTTTTTCTTGTAATTATTAAATACAATTTTAGTATCCTTACGATAAACTTTTGTGAGCAACATTATGCAATTTCTATCCTTACGAGGAGTATATAAATTAAATCTTGGATCATCATACACCTGTAGGAAGCGATTATAGTCTTTACGCGACATCATTAAATCAATGTCATCGTCCCACGGAATAAAGCCTTGGTGCCGTATGGCACCAATCAAAGTTCCCCAACTAAGAGAGTAGTCTATATTGTTCTCACGACAACACTTATCAATACTTTTTAGTGTGTCTAACAAGATAAGTCTCGATTCTTCGAATGTAATTTCTTTCATTTTCTATAATATAATAATTGGTAACACTTTCATTGGCTTTGTTTTCAGCAACATTGTACCCCAACTCAAACCAAGGCCAAAAGAAGAACCAAGAATGGAAGTGGGTTCCTTGTGTAGCTTATCAGCAATTATTGTTAAAATCAAAGAAAGGATTGAAGCACCACCAAGATTTCCAAACTCTTCCAGGTTATAAAGGACCTTCTCCAGAGGCTGTTTCAACTTCTTGACCACATAATCCATAATCATTGTGTTGGCTTGATGAAACAAGTTGAACTAGTATTATGTGTAATGATGTAGTCTGCCATGAACTATTCCACTGATGATGGACTACTAATGGCAAACAAGAACATGTTCAAATAGTTTATTTCTCATTGAATAATACATCTATGAGATAGTAAAGAACTGTGTGAGACTAAATCGAAGCGCAGCCGTTCACACCAAGAATTTCCCCTGATATATAACTGGCTCTATCAGATGCCAAAAACGCACAGGCATTGGCCACATCTTCTGGCGTACCAAGTCTCCCAAGGCCGATTCTTGAAATACGCTGGTCAATCTTTGAACCATCACTCTCATAGAGTTCCGCGAAGCGCTCTGTTTTCACTATTCCAGGTGCCACCGCATTCACGCGAATGCCCTGTGGTGCCAGTTCCTTGGCTGCCGACTTTGTGAACGATATGATAGCACCCTTCGTAGCCGAATAAGCAGACTGTCCAGGAGAGCCCAGTACTGCTGTTACCGATGCAATGTTCACAATAGCCCCCCCCCCTGTACGGGCCATTAAACGAGAGCAAAGTTGTACTAATTCAATGACGGCAATCACATTGATACGGAACATCAGTTCGGTCTCTTGACGTACAATCATGCCGATTTTCTTGTTAAATACCACACCGGCATTGTTCACCAAGGCATCAATGCGCTTCTCAGCCTTAAAAATCGTCATTAAGCTGTTCTTGACGGCCGCAGCATCCGACACATCAAAGTACATCGGAATCACTCGGGTGTTATTTCTTTCAGAGCACTCCTTCGACCACTCATCCATCGAGCCGTCACGCAAATCACAAGCATAGACAATAGCGCCATCTGCTGCAAACAGCTCTGCAATACCCTTGCCAATACCCTGCGCTGCACCAGTGATGATGCACACTTTATTTTCTAATAATCTTCCCATTCAATGTTCAATAATCAATGTTCAATAATCAATCACCCAAGCGTCATGCCTCCATCGATCTTCAAAGCTGTGCCTGTTACGAACGAAGAGGCATCAGAGAGCAGATAAGCTATGCCGTATGCGATATCTTCGGGCTGTGCAAAACGACGCAAGGG
>JAFZCU010000122.1 GCA_017556145.1 Prevotella sp.
GGGCATCCATCACGTCGGGCACCTGTCTGACGATCATTGCGAAGACGCGCTCCGCATAGCGACCGACCATCTCTGTCTGTCCCTCGCGCCGTCCACGTCGGACGGCCTCCACAATCGCTGTCTCTGTTAGAGCACTCATTTCGTTCTTACTTCTACTTGTTATACGACAGGAATACGAAAATATCCCGCCTTCCTTGCAACTTTTTTTATATTATGTGCAAAGATAGGAAATTTCATTGAGGAAACAAAATAATTGCGAACTTTACGGCGAAAAGATTTGGAAGTATCAAATAAAGTTTTTATCTTTGCATCGTTAAAACCCAAGAACTATGGAACACAACATCAACAACAAAGAGAAACAAGTGCTGCGCAAGCAGAATCGGTGGGAAGGACTCTACTTCTATCAGAAGTCGAATGTACTCTACCAATTGACATTCGCTTTCACTAAGCGTTTCCTAACCCGTGGCGACCGCACCATCGACCAGATGGTACAGGCGGCGCGCTCTGGCAAACAGAACATTGTGGAAGGTTCGGCCGACGGTGTCACCTCGATGGAGATGGAGTTGAAACTCCTAAACGTCGCCCGGAGCAGTATCAAGGAACTGAAGGAAGACTACGAGGACTACCTCACTTCACGCCATCTGTCACGTTGGAAAGCCGAGCACGTCCGCTATGACGGGATGCTGAAATTCTGTCGCCAACATAACACCATCGCTGACTATGAGCCCTTCTTCGAGAAATGGACCGCTGAAGAGATGGCAAATATAGCCTTAACGCTCTGCCATATGGTGGACAGGATGATGACCACCTATCAGAAGCAACTGGAACAGGAATTCGTGACAGAGGGCGGAATAAAGGAGCGGATGACAGCCGCCCGCTTGGGTTATCGCACAAATCAAAAAGAAGAAATAGCCCAACTGAAGCAAGAGCTGGAACAAGCCCACCGCAGGATCGCCGAGCTCGAGGCGAAACTCAAGGCCATAGAAGGAAAGGAATAAGGCTCTTTCTTGCCTGACTAGCCCTTCTAGCCAGGCTAGAAAGACTAGAATGGCCAGTTCGGCTAGTCAGGCTAGAGCGGCTAGCTCAAAGCTCAGAACTGCCAGCGGTTGGGGATCTGGCGGTCGGGCCAGAGGTGCTTGGCGTAGGTGTAGTGATACTGTTCGAGGAGCGAGGTGAAGCGGGTGAGGCGCTGGAGGAAAGCTGGATAGTTCTTGCGCGCGGGCTGCGTCCACTGCACCTCGGCGAGGGCCGACATACGGGGCAGCGCCTGATACTCCACCATCTGCTCATTGGTCATATACTCCGTCCAGAGATTGGCCTGTGTACCGAGGATATGGCTGCGGGCCTCCACAGAAAGACTGTCAGGAGCAGGATCGAGGCTATAAACCTTCTCGATGGGAATAAAGCCTCCGCAACGACTGGGCTCAAACTGCGTATCCTCCACCTGCTGATAGTCGAAATAGCAGTGGGTGGTGGGTGTCATCACTACATCGTGACCAGCCTCGGCAGCCTTCGCGCCAGGGGCAGAGCCGCGCCACGACATGATCATCGCATCCTGAGGCGCACCGTCGAGGATCTCGTCCCATCCCAGGGCACGACGGCCTTTGGAAGTGAGGAAATTGAAAACCCGCTCAGTGAAGACGGCCTGATAATTATCTGCGGGACGCAAAGACTGCTTTTCTGCCTGAGCCCCGCCAAATCTGCCTTTCAAGGCTTCATTAACGAAGAAACCACTACATTTCTCGCACTGATTCCACTTCTCTGTGGGTGTCTCGTCGCCACCGATGTGGATGACCTCGGATGGGAAGATGTCCATTACCTCGGTCAGCACATCCTGCACAAACTCATACGTGCGGGGATTGCTCATGCAGAGCACATCCTTATACACGCCCCAGTAGTGACCCACCTGATAGGGGCCACCCGTACAACCAAGTTCGGGATAGGCGGCGAGGGCAGCGAGCATGTGACCAGGCATATCGATCTCAGGCACGATGGTGATGTGACGGGCAGCGGCATAGGCCACAATCTCACGAGCCTCAGCCTGGGTGTAGAAACCTCCGTAGGGGATGCCATCGTCAAGGTCGGAATTGGTGCCGATGATGGTACCGCTGCGCTGGGAACCGACGGTGGTGAGACGGGGCCACTTCTTAATCTCGATGCGCCAGCCCTGATCGTCGGTCAGGTGCCAGTGAAACACGTTCATATTATGCAGCGCCAACAGGTCGATGAACTTCTTGACGAACGCCACTGGGAAGAAATGGCGCGAGCAGTCGAGGTGCATGCCACGCCAGGAGAAACGGGGCGCATCGGTGATGACAACAGGATAAAGGTGGGTGAAAGGAGGCGTCGATGAGGAAACAGAAGGCTTATTAGTCAGTTCCGTGATGTGTTGTGACTGTCGTGCGTTGACAACTGCCTTTCGGAGTGTCTGGATGCCATAGAAGACACCAGCAGCAGAGCCGCCAACAATCGTGACACCTTTCTTATTGATGGTCAACACGTAGCCCTCGGGCTCTGTTACCTTCGGAGACAGAGCCAGCTCAATGTAAGTCATGCCCTTATTACGTTTGGAGGCAATCGGTAGCGTCGAACCTGTGATATCCTTCAGATAAGCCTGCAGGAAACCGGCCTCAGCCTTCAACTCCTCTGGTGCCACAATCTGCACCAGATCATTCCACAATGTAAACGGCTCACCCTTCTGCAATGCGATGCTCTGCGGCATGGGTACCACGTCATACTGCGCCCTCGCTGGGCTAACTGATAAACAAACGATAAATAACAAACTTATCAGCCTATAACCGCACTTCTTGGTAATCATCTCTAAACTATAAACTTTAAACTATAAACTCCTAAAACCTATACTCCACAAATGCTTCCATCGCCTCATAGCAGGCCAGACCCAAATCATCGTAGCGACGGGCTGTCTCCCGGTTGCGATCCTCGGCACGCTGCCAGAAGAGACGTTCGTCATTGCCAAGGAAAGGCGCACTCTCCATCTGACTCTGGTGGCGCAGAATGGCGTTGCGTTTCTCACGGAGCTCTTCCGGACTCATCGGCACGCACATCTCAATGTCAGCTACATCCCACTCTGCCCAGGCGCCGCGGTACATCCACACACGACAGTCTTTCAGCCATTCGGTGCCAGCCTTTTTCTCTTCATCGATGGCAGCCAGCACAGCATCGGTACACTTGCGATGGGTGCCGTGGGGATCGGCAAGGTCGGCAGCCACGTAGATCTGATGGGGCTGTATCTCATCCAGCAGTTGCCGGATAGGCTCCACGTCGCGCTCCGACATGGGCAGCTTCTCAATCTTGCCACTCTCATAGAAAGGCAGGTCGAGGAAATGAATATGGTCCTTAGAGATATGGTTATAGCCACAGGCATTGCGGGCCTCACCACGACGGATCAGACCCTTCACGGTAAGGATGGCCTGATTGTCCCAGTCGCCTTCGCGTTTCTCCTTCAGGTAGGTCATAATCTCGCGGTAACGGATTTTGATGACCTCGTCGGAGCCGTTGGCAAAGAGCTGGTTAAAACCATTGATGAAATGCATATAGAGCCGCACCTCTTCATCAGCCACAGCGATATTGCCTGAAGTCTCGTAGGCAATGTGTACATCGTGCTTCTGCTGCATCAAGCGGCGGATGGTGCCTCCCATGGAGATGACATCATCATCGGGATGGGGTGAGAAGACCACCACCCGCTTGGGATAAGGTTTGGCGCGCTCAGGACGGGTTGAGTCGTCAACATTCGGTTTTCCACCCGGCCAACCCGTGATTGTGTGCTGCAACTCATTAAACACTTCGATATTGACGAGACCTGCCTGTCCGTCAAACTGTTCGACAAGGTGTCCGAGACCATTCTCAACATAGTCTTTGGTAGACAGTTTGAGCAAAGGCTTACCCACCTTATTGCAAAGGTCGATAACCTGCCTGCGCAAAGTATGCTCAGGCATTTTGATAGTAGATGTTAGGTTCAGATTCATAAATTCATATTCTTTTTTAGATTCCTGTAAGTCGAAGTCGCTGCCAGGCTTAGTCGCCGAGCACTTTCTCCAATGCTTCTTTGATTATTTCAACACCAGCAAATCCTTCCTGCCTGAAGGTCTGATTGCCCTTGGTGTTGTAGATGGCATAGAACGGGATGCCGGTGCATTCGTATTGTTTCGAGATATAACGATACTGATCTTCGGTCAGGAAGTAATGCTCGCCTGGGATGTCGGCAATGTATTCTTTCCATTGGTCGTAGTCTGACGATGACGCTGCAATATAGATATACACAATATCCTTGTCTTTGAGTTCTTCCTTAAGTGGTTTCATCTTCTCATGTCCGAGTTTACAAGGACCACACCATGTGGCCCAAAGGTCTACCAGAATTGTCTTACCCTTGTGCTTGTCAAGAATGGTTTGCAGCGCGTTTTCCGGTGCCACCTCCGTCATGTCAAGATAATGGACGTTGGTTGCCAGTCCATCTTTATTGGCAGCGATGGTCTGACGGTATTCGGCCACGTATTTGTCATAGAGGTCGGAAAGATTCTTATCCTCGATGAGCGGTTTCTCCAATTGTTTGGAGTCAAGCACCTGTGGCAGATAGTAGCAATAGCGGGCAAGGTCGGCATTGAAACCTCGTGCATCAGCCATTGCATAGTATTTGCTGGCTCTTGGGAATTCATTGTTAAAAACGATATTCTTCTTGTATAGATTCCCAGTGTAATTCTTCAGCACGTAGTCAGTAAACGCCTTTGTTTTGGAAAGGGAATCTTGTTCGCCTTCAAACATGAATAGCGGGGAATATGCGAATTGTATCAAATAATCTTTGATTGCATTGCAATAGCTTGAGTTCTTTACCCATTTGTCGTAGTTCTCCCGCTCTTCATCACAATATCTTATCAACGTCTGCACATCGTGAATGTCTTCCTTTTTAATGGTTGGTTTCTGAGGACCATTTTCTGTTTCCTCGTCAAGAGCAAACCGATGCCAATCTTTGCCGAACTTGGCGTAATAGCCTTTAGTACCTACAATCTTACTATTGGCCCTGCTGTCATCGTGCAGCATATCAACAAGGACGGTCACTTCCTTACCTGGTGAAAGATATGCACACCACATTGAACTCCATGGAATGTTAACGATAACGATCCACACAATTTGAGGCACGCAGATGGGGAGACCAAGACTGGCTTCACCATCATCATTCAGATTCGTGTAGACATCCATAGGCTTTGCAGGATTCTTCAAATCAACATATTGCACTTGAATCTCCGTGTTCATTCCCTTACGATAGTTCAACGACTTGAAATGAATGGTGGCAGGCGTAGCATCGAACTTCAGTTCCGCCAATCCTCCCCCGTCATCATCGGCCATGTATTCAGTTGGCACGGATGCGGGAGGCATCGTGTAGTCCTTGTCGTGGATGCCAAACACCTTGTAGTCGCCTTCCGCCAAACCTTCCAAGAAGTCAAATTCCTTCGTGTCCAAAGGCAAGGGCCTGAAATAGAGGATGAAGTCTTTCCTTCCAGTGTCGTCCAGAATAATGTAATCTCCTCCCAAAGGTATGCTGTCACTTCCAATGATGCCATACTGCTTCCCGTTTGTTTGCAGATAACTGTCTTTGCTGATTCGGAAGCCATAACCGGGCAAAAGATTCATGCTGACATACATAGCAGTCTTTTCCTTCGTCATTTCCACCTTCTGTATTCCAAAATACGGAATGACTGAATAGGCAGCAGATGGGTTTTCCCATACGACAGTCTTCTTTGCCTGCCCCGCTATTGCGATGAGGGCGAGCAATGCGGTGATGATGATTTGCTTTTTCATTATAGGATGACAGTCTTTACCTATGTTAAGAGTTCTCTGGAGGCAGGAGCACAACGCCCGTCTGCTTTTTGCCGTCCATCATAATCTTCAGGGGATGGTCGAAGCGGACATGGCGCACGTATTCGGTTTCTTCGACAGCGGGCATCCGGTCGAGGACATCCTGCTGGAAGACACCATCACCCGTATAGGTATTGATGGTGAAATAGCCGACACCGAAACTGGTGAGGTTCTGGAAGAAATGCGTTCCCTGGGAGGGGTCGACGTGATAATTCTTCAAACCCGTTTCCACAATGACGCGGGCAGCGGAGATATGAGGCCACTTGACGGGGATGCCCAACCAGTAGTCGCTGCTTCCCCAGCGTCCCGGCCCAATGAGCACATAATTCTTGTCCTCATTGAGGAACTGCTGGTTGATCTTCTCGATGTGCGACGCGATGGTGGGATTGTTGGCGGCGGTGAAATTCTCATCGGTCTTGACATAGACCACATCCACCACATCCTCCGAGATACCATGTCCCAATGAGTTATGAGAGCGCAACAGGCAATCGCCGTCGGGAATCTTCTGCAGATCCTCGTCAAGTACCTGCTTCGAGTCGACAATCGGACGGATCTGCAAGAGATACAATTCACCACTGCGGTCATTGTTGAGGTTACAAGCAAACTCAATCTCCACCGGACGACGCATCTCCTCAGAGCCATACTTCTGCGCCATCTGCAGAAGTTCAGGCAACGGGAAGATGCCCTGCTGGAGAACACCGCAGAAAGAGATGATCTTACGACCGCCCTCATAGATACCATCGCGGATGATCTGGTCTACAGGGTCGTAGGTCGAGGCGATATAGGTGAGCGAGCCGTCGGCATCAGCTTGTTTCACACGGAGCGACTTGATGTTAAAGCCATCATCCACCTTGAAATCATCGCCCACATGACTCATGTCCAGGGCATAGAATCGTGTCTGGGTCTCCGTGAGGGCCGTCTCCATCTCACTGGTCTGCAACACCTGTGTGGGATGATAGGGCGACACGCGTAGCGTCTGGCCGCCGTCGACGATATACTTGCCCAATCCGAGAGCGAGGCTGACAATTCCTTCCTCAGCCGTCTCGTCGCCAATGGGATAGTAGTTCAGCGAGCGCAGCACACCCGAGAAGTTCGGATAGTAGAGGTCACCATACTGCTTTCCAACCACTTCCTGCAAGATGACCGCCATCTTCTCCTGGTCGATGACATTCTGCGTAGCGAGCATATAAGCCTTCGAGTCCTTATAGTAGACGGAGGCATAGACACCCTTGATGGCGCAGGCCAGCATGCGGAGCATCTCGTACTTATCCTGCAGGTAAGGTATCATATAGGTATTGTAGATGCCTGCGAAAGGCTGGTAGTGGGAATCCTCCAAAAGCGATGACGAGCGTACGGCAATGGGTGACTTCACGGCATCGAAAAAGGTGAAGAAATCGGCAATCAGCGAGTCGGGCAATTGCGCCCTAAGGAAGTGTTGCAGGATTTCCTCGTTAGGGGCATCGCTCAGGGCGATGGGATAGAGATTGTTGTTCTCCATGAACTCATCGAAGAAATCGGTGCAGAGCACTACGGTCTTTGGAATCATCACCTGTGCCTGCTCATACTGGTTGAGTTCGGGGTGGCGCTTGATGATATTATCGAGAAACGCCAGGCCACGACCCTTACCGCCGAGAGAGCCCTCGCCAATGCGGGCGAAATGGGCATAGCGGTCGAACTTCAGACGGTCGAAGACGGCCACAATACCGATGTTCTTCATCCGTCGGTACTGCACGATGGCATCGAAGATGATCTGGCGGTGAGCATCAACATCCTGCAACTTATGCCAGGTGACCTGTTTCAGGAAGGCTGACACGGGGAAGATAGCACGGGCACAGAGCCATCGGCTCATGTGGTTGCGACGGATATGGCGCACTAAAGAGTCGGCAGGAATCTTGAAGATATTGTCCTGCAGTTCCTTCAATGAGGTGACGCGGGCCACCTCCTCCTTCGTCACGGGATCACGGAAGATAAAGTCGCCAAAGCCCATGTGCTCCTCCATCAGATGATGCAAGTCGACATTCATCTTGGTGGAGTTCTTGTCGATGAAATGGAAACCTTCTGCCTTTGCCTTCTCACGGTTGGCGGTCTCCTTCGAGTCGAGAATCAAGGGCACATACTCATCGCGGCGACGGATCTCGCGCAGCAGTTTCAGTCCAGCTTCGGGATCGCCATCCTCAACATGGGAGAGCCGCCCAGGCGTGATGTGCATTGGGAAACGGGTATCGGAGATGACACCAA
Organism: Prevotella sp.; assembly: GCA_017556145.1. GTDB lineage: Bacteria > Bacteroidota > Bacteroidia > Bacteroidales > Bacteroidaceae > Prevotella. The sequence continues at coordinate 8,110 of JAFZCU010000122.1, forward strand.
GCGTGTTCTCGTGATATTTCTCGTAGAGGGCCATCGCCTCCTCATAGTTCGTGGCAAGCACCACCTTCGGACGGCCTCGCTTACGCTGGGCAGCGGCATGGGGATTCAAGGCCTCGGTTGAGAAACGCTTCGACTGCGCGAGGATATAATTATACAAATTAGGTAGGACAGAAGAATAGAAACGGATGTTGTCCTCAACGAGAAGGATCATCTGAACACCGGCCTCGCGGATGTCGTGGTCGATATTCATCTTGTCCTCCAACAATTTGATGATCGACATGATGAGGTTGGTATTGCCGAGCCAACAGAAGACGTAGTCGAACATCGACATATCCTCGTTCTCGATGCGCTTGGTAATGCCGTGTGAGAAGGGCGTCAGCACCACACAAGGAATCGAGGGATGTGCTGCCTTCACCTCACGGGCCACCGTGAAGGCATCGTTATCAGCATTACCCGGCATACAGATTACCAGGTCGATATCGGTAGTCTTCAGAACCTCGCTGGCCTCCTCTGTCGTCGACACCTGAGTGAACGAGGGCGGATAGCGCATGCCAAGTTCCATATACTCATCGAAGATCTTCTCGTCGATGCGACCGTCATCCTCGAGCATAAAGGCATCGTAGGGATTGGCCACGATGAGGACATTGAAGATGCGCCGTGTCATCAGGTTGACGAACGACACATCTTTCAGATAAAATTTATTCCACTCCTGTGGTATCTTTGTGACTTCTTCCATATGTTTGTTGGCAAAGGTACAACTTTTCTTCAAGAAAAGCAAGGAATTTACAAAAAACTTCGTACCTTTGCAGACAAAATCATTAAACCGACAAACAAATGGACAAGAAACTGAGACAGGGCACGCTATGCGTACAGGCTGGCTATAAGGCCAAGAACGGAGAACCGATAGAGTTGCCAATCATCCAGTCGACCACGTTTAAGTACGACGACTCGGACGAAATGGCCAAGTTGTTTGACCTCGAAAAAGAGGGCTATTTCTACACCCGCCTTCAAAACCCCACCAATGATGCCGTAGCTGCGAAAATCGCCACACTGGAAGGCGGTGTGGGGGCTGTGCTGACTTCATCGGGCCAGGCCGCCAATTTCTACGCCATCTTTAACATCTGTCAGGCTGGCGACCACTTCATCACTTCTAACGAAATCTATGGTGGCACCTATAATCTCTTTGGCGTGACACTCAAGAAACTCGGCATCGACTGTACCTTTATCTCACAGGAAGCTTCTGATGAAGAGATACAGGCGGCCTTCCGTCCAAACACGAAAGCTGTGTTCGGAGAGACGATTTCCAACCCCGGCTGCGCAGTCTTCGACATTGAGCGCTTCGCTAAAATCGCCCATAAGAACGGAGTGCCCCTGATTGTTGACAATACCTTTGCTACGCCTGTCAACTGCCGTCCGTTTGAATGGGGTGCCGACATTGTCACCCACTCTACCACAAAATATATGGATGGTCTGGCCACACAGGTGGGCGGCGTTGTGGTGGATAGCGGCAATTTCGACTGGCTGGCCCACGCCGAGAAGTTCCCCGGCCTCTGCACGCCCGACGAGTCGTATCACGGTTTGACTTACGTGAAGGCCTTCGGTAAGATGGGTTTCACCACGAAACTGGTGGCCCAACTGATGCGCGACCTCGGTTCGATACCTGCTCCTCAGAACGCATTCCTGCTCCACCTCGGCCTGCAGACCCTCCATCTGCGTATGGCCCGTCACTGCGAGAACGCCCAGAAAGTGGCCGAATTCCTCAGCCGGAATGAGAAGGTGGCCTGGGTTCACTATTGCGGACTGCCCGACGACAAGGCCTACGCTCTCGGACAGAAGTATCTGCCTAACGGCTCATGTGGTGTTATTGCCTTCGGACTGAAGGGTGACCGCGAGACGGCAGTGAAGTGGATGGACTCGCTGGAGATGATTAACATCGTGACCCACGTGGCCGATGCCCGCACCTGTGTGCTGCATCCCGCCTCTCATACCCACCGCCAACTCAGCGATGAACAACTGCTTGAGGCCGGTGTCGCTCCAGACCTGATCCGCCTGAGCGTCGGTATCGAAGATGTGGAGGATATTCTCGATGATATCAAGCAGGCATTGGCCAAGATTTAACAAATTGTAACTTTATAAGAAAAATAATCGGTACTTTCCTTGGAAGGTACCGATATTTTTACTATATTTGCGCCATCAATGTAACATATTGATAACTTAAAACAAATAATAATTCAAAAACCAGAAACACTATGGAAGTTGAAAAAATCATGCAAGCCTTGGAGCATAAGCATCCTGGCGAACTGGAGTACTTACAGGCAGTAAGAGAGGTGTTGGAGTCGATTAAGGACGTTTACAACCAGCATCCTGAGTTCGAAAAGGCAAAAATCATAGAGCGCATCGTGGAGCCTGAGCGCATCACGACCTTCCGCGTGCCCTGGGTCGACGACAAGGGCGAGGTACAGGTCAACATCGGCTACCGCGTACAGTTCAACAGCGCCATTGGCCCCTACAAGGGTGGTCTGCGCTTCCACCCGTCGGTGAACCTGAGTATCCTGAAGTTCCTCGGCTTCGAGCAGACCTTCAAAAATGCCCTCACCACTCTGCCTATGGGTGGCGGTAAAGGCGGTTCAGACTTTTCCATCCGTGGCAAGAGCGATAACGAGGTGATGAAGTTCTGTCAGGCCTTCATGTGCGAATTATATAAGGTAATAGGCCCTGATATGGACGTGCCTGCCGGTGATATTGGCGTAGGTGCCCGTGAAATCGGCTACCTCTTCGGCTACTATAAGAAGCTGACAAGCCAGTTCCATGGTGCCACCCTTACGGGTAAGGGTATGGAATGGGGTGGCAGCATTCTCCGTCCGGAGGCCACAGGTTATGGTGCCCTCTACTTTGTTCATCACATGATGGATACCCACGGCCTCGACATCAAGGGCAAGACCATCGCCTTGTCTGGCTTTGGCAATGTGGCATGGGGTGCTGCCAAGAAAGCTACCGAACTCGGTGCGAAGGTGATTACCATCTCCGGTCCCGATGGTTATATCTATGACCCCGCCGGTCTCGATGCAGAGAAGATTGAGTATATGCTGGAACTCCGCGCCAGCGGCAATGATGTCTGCCAGCCCTACGAGGAGGAATTCGAAGGCTCGAAGTTCTTCGCCGGCAAGAAGCCCTGGGAACAGAAAGCCGATATCTATCTGCCTTGTGCTACCCAGAACGAACTCAACGGTGAGGATGCCGACATGATTCTGGCCAACAAGCCGCTCTGCGTAGCTGAGGTATCGAATATGGGCTGCACAGCCGAGGCCGTCAATAAATTCATCGCCGCCGGCCAGCTGTTCGCGCCGGGTAAGGCCGTGAATGCCGGTGGTGTGGCCACTTCCGGTCTGGAGATGACACAGAACTCGATGCGCATGGCCTGGACGGCCGAGGAGGTTGACCAACGCCTGCATCAGATCATGTCAGGTATCCATGAGCAGTGCGTGAAGTACGGTAAGGAGCCTGGTGGTTATATCAACTACGTGAAAGGTGCCAATGTTGCCGGTTTCATGAAGGTCGCAAAGGCTATGCTCGCGCAGGGAATTGTATGATTTAAGAGGTAAGAGGTGAGAGGTAAGAGAATACTCAGAAAGCTGAACAAGCAGCAAGGATGGAAACTCAGGGTGGTAGTGATTTCAATCGCTATGCTCTCGCCTCTTACCACATCTCTCACCTCTCACCTCTCACCTCTTACCTCTTACATGAACGCCCAAGGCGTTCAGACGGGTAAGGCTTCGTTTTATGCCAAGAAGTTCTCCGGACGGAAAACCGCCAGTGGTGAACGGCTGCATCATGATTCGCTGACCTGTGCCCACAGGACCTATCCTTTCGGCACCCAGTTGAAAGTGACGAACCCAGCCAATGGCAATACCGTCATAGTTCGTGTTACTGACCGCGGGCCTTATGTAAAAGGACGTATCATTGATCTCTCCGTGCGCGCTGCAAGAGAACTGGGTATTATCTCCCAGGGGATTGCACCGGTGATTGTAGAACGCTACAACCCGTCGGTCATCCCTTTCAAGCCTGAGGACATTATCGATCTGCCTGAACTGGAACTGAGTACAAACGAGGGACCGATTACCAAACCCATCTGGGTGGAGCTGAAAGAACAGCAGGAACAGAGAAACAAGAGCCAGAAGGCCCTGCCCGTCATGACCCGCGACTTCCCTCCCCCACCCGAGAATAAAGAAATGCCCAACGATGTCAGGAGTCCTCAGAACAACAAAAGTGGAATCGACGAAATCAACAAGAAGCCTCATCAATCGAAGGCATATCAGAAAAGGGAACAGTCTCAAGATAAAACAAGCAGGCGATGAACTATCGCCTGCTTGTTTTAATTCTATACTCCCTTGACTGGGAGGGAACATCCTTATTGCCCTGCATGACGCCTATCCGGATAACAGCATCGCCATCGCGCAAACGGCTGTCGGCTTTGATAGTCGCCGTATAACGGATGCCCTTGCCAGGCATAATACTCTCTACCATCACATTCTGTGAGATATGGATATGCTTATTACCCGTCACCTCAACCACCGTCGGCAGGATACGATAGACGGGCTTATCAGAATTGTTAAACACCTCAAAGACCATCCTGGCCTCTTCGCCACGCACCAAGACACCATCACGACTGGCATCGACAAAGTGGGGATTACGGATCTCAACAGACCGTCCGGATATCGGAGCGGGAGTAGGAGCGCTGCCGAAATTCTCATCAAAGCCGAAAAGACGGTCATCGCCACTGTTGGAACTGTCAAAGCCGCTGTTGTCATACGCTGGCTCCGGGGCGTCCTTGCGCTGCATATTACGAATGCGCTCCTGACGCTGCGCCTTATAGTCCTCATACTTCTGCTGTTCCGCATTATCAGCAGCCGCACCGATGGCAGCACCTACCACAGCACCTCCTGCCATACCCACCAATGAACCAATGTCGCTACCACGCCATCCGCCAGAGATGCCTCCAATGGCAGAGCCTATGATAGAGCCGAAATAGCCACCAGTAGCAGCGCCTGAACCAGCATAAGTCCCGCAGCTACTCAACATCAGCACTGTGCTAACCGAAATAACCAATAACTTCTTCATATGCATCTTATTTTAAAACCACGGTGCAAAAGTAAGCATTTATGATGAGACTCACAAGGGGATTTCCCGAAAAAGTCATAGGGGAAACCCTAATCAATCAACGAGAAAGCCACATCCATCATGTGCGTAAAGGTGGTCTGACGCTCCTCGGCTGTCGTCACCTCACCCGTCAGGATATGGTCTGAGATCGTACAAATGCCTATGGCGCGATTGCCGGAACGGGCTGCATTCATATACAAGGCAGCAATCTCCATCTCTACGGCCAGGACACCCATGTTCATCCACTTATCATTATGGGCATCCTCGAAATAAAAGACGTCTGACGTGAAGACGTTGCCGACCTTGTAACGATAGCCCAGACGCTCACAGGCTTCCACAGCACCCCGTACAAGCGAGAAATCTGCTATAGGAGCGAAAGTACCGGGCAACTCAAACTGACAGGCATAATTGGAATTAGTACATGTGGCCATGGCAATGACGAGGTCGCCTACATGCAGGTCATATTGGATAGAACCGGCAGAACCGACACGAATAATCGTCTTGACGCCATAGAAAGTATAGAGTTCATAGGAATAGATACCCATAGAAGGCATACCCATGCCATGTCCCATGATACTCACCCGTTTTCCTTTGTAGGAGCCCGTATAGCCGAGCATACCACGAACATTGTTAAACTGGACGGGATCATCAAGAAAGTTCTCTGCCATAAACTTCACACGCAGCGGATCGCCCGCCATAATCACAGTCTCGGCGATGTCGCCTAACTTTGCCCCGATATGGGGAGTTGGAGTCTTGTCTACCATACGTTTTATTGTTTTAAGTTAAACTTGCTGCAAAGATACTAAAAATATATCATACCGTAAACTTTTTCCGATATTTTGTACGAGAATTGGGATAATTTGGCATGATTCCACTTTATTTTAATATTTTGTAAGTGAAACAGGCAAAAAAACGGATTCCAGGGTATTTTTTCATCAAAAGTGTCATGTCTTAAGAATATGCCATTTCATGGACACCCTTGACGGCACGGCCAGAAGGGTCATTCATACCCTTAAAGGCGGCATCCCATTCGAGGGCAATGGCAGTGGAACAGGCAACGCTGGCCTCGCTGGGAACACTAAGGGCAGCAGAGTCAGATGGGAAGTGTTCAGCAAAGATGGAGCGATAGTAGTATTCCTCCTTGTTCTTCGGCGGGTTGATGGGGAAGCGCTCGGCAGCATGTGCCATCTGTTCATCGGTGACAGCCTCCGAGGTGATTTGCTTGAGCGTGTCGATCCATGAGTAGCCGACACCGTCGCTGAACTGCTCCTTCTGTCGCCAGGCCACTTCTGCGGGGAGCATATCTGAAAAAGCCTCACGTACAATCTTCTTTTCTATCGTAGAGCCTGGACACATCTTCGCCTCAGGATTCGTACGCATGGCAACATCGAGGAATTCCTTGTCGAGGAAGGGCACACGCCCTTCAACACCCCATGCCGACAGACTCTTATTGGCACGAAGGCAGTCGTAGAGATAAAGTTTGTTCAGTTTACGAACGGTCTCTTCATGGAAGGCCTTGGCATCTGGAGCCTTATGGAAGTAGAGGTAGCCACCGAAGATCTCATCGGCGCCCTCGCCAGAGAGCACCATCTTGATGCCCATCGACTTGATGACGCGTGCCAACAAATACATCGGTGTAGAAGCGCGAACTGTGGTGACATCGTAGGTCTCGATGAAATAGATGACGTCACGGATGGCATCGAGTCCTTCCTGAATGGTGTAGTTGATTTCATGATGTACGGTGCCGATATGGTCAGCCACAAGTTTCGCCTTTGCCAAATCAGGTGCACCCTTCAGTCCTACGGCAAACGAGTGCAAACGGGGCCAGTAGGCTTTCGTCTTAGAGTCGTCCTCGATACGCATCTCGGAATATTTCTCGGCAATGGCAGATATCACGGAAGAGTCGAGACCACCACTGAGCAGTACGCCATAAGGCACGTCGCTCATCAGCTGACGCTTCACAGCATCTTCAAGTGCATCGTGGATGGCTTCGACACTGGCGGGATTATCCTTCACAGCATCATAGTGCATCCAATTGCGACGATAGTACCACTTCACACCTGGGTCAACACTCCAATAATAATGTCCTGGCAAGAACGGCTCGTAACGCTCGCACTGTCCTTCGAGGGCCTTCAGTTCAGAAGCCACATACACCGTGCCGTCGGCATCATATCCGATGTAGAGGGGAATCACGCCAATGGGGTCACGGGCAATCAGGAACTCATTGCGTTCCTCATCGTAAAGCACAAAGGCAAAGATACCGCTTAGGTCTTCGAGAAAATTGATACCCTTCTCACGATACAACGCCAGAATCACTTCACAATCCGAACCCGTCTGGAACTCATACTGACCGGCGAAGCGACGACGAATCTCCTGATGGTTGTAAATCTCGCCATTGACTGCTAACACCTGTTTCCTGTCAGGCGAAAACAACGGTTGTCCGCCACTCTCAGGGTCGACAATGCTCAATCGTTCGTGGGCGAGGATGGCGCTCCCGCCACAATAGATACCACTCCAGTCAGGTCCACGGTGACGGATTTTCTGACTCATCTTCAACGCTTTTTCGCGGAGCTCATGTGTCTGCTCCTTTACATTCAATATTGCTACGATTCCACACATATTCTTAATCTTTTTAAAGGTACGACAAATACAAATAGTTGGTTTGGGCGGGATATTCCGCTGCGAGGGTGTCAATCTGGTTGACAGTGGGCACGATATCGAACTCCTTGCGCCACGAGCGCACCATCAGTCCGGCATCAGTCATACTCATGCGTGACTCAAGTCCTAACGCACGGGCTATCTGGAAATCAGAGAAGCCATAAACCTTCGCCTCGCGCAACAACGCCACGAATTCAGGAGCCTCCAGATATTCCAGCAACTCCGTATTGTCCATAAACCCGATGAACTCCGATACCTGTGCGAACTGCTTCAGTCGCTGGTCGACGTCGACGATATGCTTCAGCTTCTGCAAGAACCAGCGGTCGATCATCGTGAGTTGATGGATCTGCTCAACGGTATAGCCAACCTTCATTGCCTTCGAAACCACGAAGATACGCATGTCGGTTGGTTCGTGGAGTGACGTCGCGATGTCCGCAATCTTGATTTCATGGTTCTCCACAAAGCCATGCATGCCCTGACCGATCATACGGAGACCTTTTTGCAGAGCCTCCTCGAACGTGCGTCCGATGGCCATCACCTCCCCCACACTCTTCATCGACGAGCCGAGCTGTCGCTTCACACCGTGGAACTTGGTCAGATCCCAGCGGGGTATCTTTACAACCACATAATCGAGGGCTGGTTCGAAAAACGCACTTGTGGTCTTTGTCACAGAGTTCTTCAGTTCGAAGAGACCGTAGCCTAAGCCCAGTTTGGCAGCCACAAATGCCAGCGGATAGCCGGTTGCCTTCGATGCCAAAGCCGATGAGCGCGACAGACGGGCATTCACCTCGATGACGCGATAGTCCTCGCTCTGTGGGTCGAGGGCATATTGCACATTACATTCACCCACGATACCGATGTGGCGGATGATCTTAATGGCCAATGCACGCAATTTGTGATACTCGCTGTTTGAAAGAGTCTGACTGGGAGCCACCACGATGCTTTCACCAGTATGAATGCCCAATGGGTCAAGGTTCTCCATATTACAGACGGTGATACAATTATCATAGCGGTCACGCACTACCTCGTATTCTATCTCCTTCCAGCCTTTGAGACTTTTCTCCACCAATACCTGCTGAGAGAACGAGAAGGCTTCCTCTGCCTGTGCCAACAATTCTTCCTCGTTATCACAGAAGCCTGAACCCAGACCACCGAGGGCATAGGCTGCACGCAGAATCACAGGGAAGCCAAGTTCATGGGCTGCCTTCTGAACCTCCTCAACACTCTCACAAGCATGACTCTTAATCGTCTTCACACCAATCTCGTCGAGTCGCTTCACAAACAGGTCGCGATCTTCCGTGTCGATGATGGCCTGCACAGGAGTACCCAACACCTTAACGCCATATTTCTCAAGCACACCCTTCTCATAGAGTTCGACACCACAATTCAATGCCGTCTGACCTCCAAAACTCAAAAGGATACCATCAGGACGTTCTTTCTCAATGACACGCTCCACGAAGTCAGCTTGTACTGGTTGGAAATACACAGTGTCAGCCACGCCCTTTGAAGTCTGTACCGTAGCGATGTTGGGATTGATGAGCACAGAGTGGATACCCTCTTCCTTCAGGGCTTTCAGGGCCTGAGCTCCGCTATAGTCAAACTCGCCCGCCTGACCAATTTTCAGGGCTCCGCTGCCTAACAGCAAAACTTTCTTTATGTCTTTTTTCTCCATCAGCCTAACATTTTTACAAATTCATCAAACAAAAACTCCGTATCCACTGGTCCTGAGCAGGCTTCGGGATGGAACTGCGCAGACATCCAGGGATTCGTCTTGTGGCGGATGCCCTCGTTAGAGTGATCGTTCATATTCACAAATAACGGTTCCCAGTCCTCAGGTAGCGTCGAATCGTCTACGGCATAGCCGTGATTCTGCGAAGTGATGAAGCACTGTGTCGTGCCCACCCACTGAACAGGCTGGTTGTGCGAGCGATGACCATATTTCAGCTTATAAGTCTTGGCACCTGCCGCCTTGGCCAGCAACTGATTACCAAGGCAGATGCCCATACACGGCCGCACACACCCATTGTTCAGGAACGTACGGATATGACCTACCGTCTTCTCACAACGCTCTGGGTCACCTGGACCATTAGCCAAGAACAGCCCGTCAAAGTCGAGCTGGTTAAAATCATAGTCCCAAGGCACCCGCACCACCTCGATGCCACGTCTGATCAGACAACGGATGATATTCGCCTTCACGCCACAGTCGACGAGAACGACTTTTTTTAGAGGTGAGAGATTACTCTCAGGGTGATAGGTGATGACCTCTTTGCAGCTCACCTGCTCCACCCAGTTTACGGAGCCATAGCTTTTTTCTGAATCCTCAGAATTCTCCGAGTCCTCCGAGTATTCAGAATTCTCAGAAAGGACCACCCTCCCCATCATCACGCCATGCTCTCGCAGAACCTTCGTAAGACGTCTGGTATCGATGCCTGTGATGGCAGGTATCTTCTCCCGCTTCAACCAAGCGGCTAATGATTCTTTTGCATTCCAGTGTGAATAGGTCTCGCTATAGTCGGCCACGACCAGTGCCTTGGCATGAATCTTCTCGCTCTCCATAAACAAGGGCAGGCCATTGCTGTCCAAACCCGTATCAGGCACACCATAGTTACCTATCAGCGGATAGGTCGTCACCAGTATCTGACCTGCATAACTGGGATCTGTCAGACTCTCAGGATAACCCGTCATAGCCGTATTGAACACCACCTCGCCTGCTGTACTAGCAGCATGACCAAACGAGTGTCCAACGAACTCTGTTCCATCTTCGAGTATCAGTTTTGCTTCTATCATAATTGTAATTTCAATACATTCTCTACATAATTAACAAATGCCTGATTCACCATACGGATGCCGCCTGGTGTGGGATAATGGCCCGTGAAATACCAGTCGCCAGGATGATTAGGACAAGCGTGATGCAGGCCCTCAATACTCTGGAAGACCAGTTCGACAGGAGCCCGCATACCTTCAGGACGAAGCATCTCCATGATTTTATAGCTGATTTCCTCGGCACTGAATGGCGCATAAATAGCACGAACATAATTTGCTAATAAAGGCTCGCTTTTGCAGGCGCGATAGGTTTCGGCTATCAGTCCCTGCATGCCCCGTTCCTTAATCAATGCGATGGCGGCACGGAAGGCACAGAGTTCCTCCAGTCGCGACATGTCGATACCATAGTAGTCGGGATAGCGGATCTGTGGTGAACTCGACACCATTACAATCTTCTTGGGGTGCAGGCGGTCGAGGATCTTGAAGATACTCTCTTTCAGCGTTGTGCCCCGTACGATGGAGTCGTCGATGATAACCAGATTATCCTCGTAGGGCCTGAGCGAACCGTAGGTAATGTCATACACGTGAGCGGCCAAGTCGTTACGCTCTGTACCCTCTGTAATAAAGGTGCGCAGTTTGATATCCTTCCACACCACCTTTTCTATCCGAACGTCGTGATCAAGTTTGCGGATACCGTCCGTCATACCGTAGAAGGCCACTTCGGCAGTGTTGGGGATATACGAAAAGACCGTATGTGCCACATCACCCTCGATAGCCTGCATGATGGTTGGCGTGAGTTGCTCACCCAATTGTTTACGCTCATTATAAATATCTCTGTCGGAGCCTCTGCTGAAATAGATTCGCTCGAAACTGCATGCAGATGGCTTCTGCGCTGCCAATATCTGTTTCAGACGGCTCTCTCCGCTCTTGCGAACGATCAACGACTGCCCAGGTTGCAATTCCTGAATATCCTCAGCCTGCAAATCAAAGGTTGTCTGAATCACTGGGCGCTCTGATGCCAGCACCACCACCTCATCATCTTGATACCAGAACGCAGGACGGATGCCCCATGGGTCGCGCACGGCAAACATCTCACCAGAGCCTGTCAGTCCACACATGACATAGCCGCCATCAAAGTGTGGCATAGTAGTCTTCAGTACATTCGCCACCTCCACGTGATCATCGATATATTGCGTAATGGCCGTGCCTTCCAACCCTTGACTGCGCGCTTCAGCATACAGCCGTTCCACTTCGCGGTCAAGACGATGCCCCATCAGTTCCAATGTGATGTAGGAGTCACCATAGATACGCGGTGACTGGCCCTGCTCTGTGAGAAAACGAAAAACCTCGTCGATGTTGGTCATGTTGAAGTTGCCACACAGACAAAGGTTCTTGGCACGCCAGTTATTACGACGCAAGAAGGGATGCACATATTGCAAGCCGCTCTTGCCAGTCGTCGAATAACGCAGATGACCCATATAAAGCTGACCTTCAAACGACTTGTCCACATGCTTGAAGACCTCAGTTATCGCATCCTTACCCTCTGCTCGTTCACGAAACATATATTCCTCACCAGCAGGAGCATCGAGATTGACGCAAGCCATACCGGCACCTTCCTGGCCGCGATTGTGCTGCTTCTCCATCATCAGGTAGAGCTTGTTCAGTCCGTAGCGCCACGTGCCGTATGTCCGCTCGTAGTAGCTCAGCGGCTTCAACAGGCGGATCATCGCCACACCACACTCATGCTTTAGCTGTTCCATTTTCTGCTCTCGGATTACTCAGATTATTCGGATACACAAGCCTTGATGAAACTCATAAAGAGGGGGTGCGGATGGAGTACGGTCGATGAGTATTCCGGATGGAACTGCGAGCCGATATACCACTTCAGTGTGGGAATCTCCACTATCTCCACGAGGTTGGCAGCAGGGTTGATGCCAACGCACTTCATACCAGCGGTCTCGAACTCCTGCTGATATTGATTGTTGAACTCATAGCGGTGGCGATGGCGCTCGTGAATCAGCGATTCCTCACCATAGGCCTCCCAGGCACGACTGCCTTTCACCAGTTCACACTCATAGGCTCCCAAGCGCATCGTACCGCCCATCTGCGTGATATTCTTCTGCTCTTCCATGATGTCGATCACATTGTGAGGCGTCTTATCATCCATCTCGGCACTATTGGCATCCTGATAGCCCAGCACATTGCGTGCAAACTCAATCACCATCATCTGCATACCCAGACAGATACCGAAAGTAGGTACATCGTGGGTGCGACCATATTCAACCGCGACAATCTTTCCCTCGATGCCTCGCTGTCCGAAGCCTGGACAGACAACGATGCCTGCCATGCCATCGAGTTTCTCTGCCACATTCTGACTTGTAATCTCCTCGCTATTCACGAAATGAATCTTTGCCTTTACGTCGTTGTAGATACCTGCCAGATTGAGACTCTCGCGGATGCTCTTGTAGGCATCCTGCAGATTGTATTTACCCACCAGTGCCACATGTACTTCTTTATTGGCACTCCGCTGTTTATCAAGGAAGTCGTGCCACGATTTCATAGCAGGTGTCTCTCCAACAGGAATGCCTATCTTACGCAGAATGGCAGCATCGAGTCCCTGCCGCTGCATACTCACAGGCACCTCGTAGATGCTTGGCATATCCTCGCTCTGCACCACGCACTCAAGATCGACATTACAGAACGATGCCACCTTCATACGCAGGGCGTTATCGAGGTGGCGTTCGGTTCGCAGTACGAGGATATCGGGCTGGATACCCATCCCCTGCAGTTCCTTCACTGAATGCTGCGTGGGCTTGGTCTTCAGTTCTTCAGCCGCTTTCAAATAGGGTACATACGTCAGATGTACACATACGGCATTACGACCCAATTGCCAGCGCAACTGACGGATGGCCTCCATAAAAGGCGCACTCTCGATATCACCGATGGTTCCTCCGACTTCTGTAATCACAAAATCCAATTCCTCATCTTTTATTCCCGATGTGCCGTCGCCTACCCGTAGGCTTTCATCTTCGCGCAGCATCCGTCTTTTAATCTCATCCGTAATATGCGGCACCACCTGAATCGTCTTGCCCAGATAGTCGCCGTGGCGTTCGCGGTCAATGACAGTCTTGTAAATGCGTCCCGTCGTGATCGAGTTGTTTCGCGTGGTGTGGATACCCGTAAAACGCTCATAGTGACCCAGATCGAGGTCAGTCTCCATACCGTCCACCGTCACATAGCACTCGCCGTGCTCATAAGGGTTCAGCGTCCCAGGGTCGATATTGATGTAAGGATCGAACTTCTGGATGGTGACTTTGTAGCCGCGTGCCTGCAGCAGTTTACCGATACTGGCGGAGATGATTCCCTTGCCTAACGAGGAAACCACGCCGCCCGTAACGAAGATGTATTTTGTATCCATTTTATGTTGTTTTGAAGTTTGCTATTTATTTCCTTTTTACTTTTTCACCTTTTCCCTGATGTGTTCCTCGTATTCCGCCAACTCGCGTTCTCCGATATGCGCCAGCCCGTAGTGCTCGTCGTGCTGCGAGAAGTCGAGTCCCACCTTCTCACTATAGGATGAAACACGCATCGGAATAAGGCAGTCGATGAGTTTATATCCCAGCCAACTCATACTGAAGGTGTAGACAAATACGATGACGATGGCTAGCAGATGGTAGAGGAAAATCACGAAACCATCCCATGTTCCAGCAATGAGTCCCTCCTGTATAAAAATACCTGTGAGTACTGTACCGAAGATACCGCCTGTACCATGGGTAGGGAAAACATCGAGCGCATCATCGATACGAGAATGCGAGCGCCAATAAACGGCGACGTTGCAAATCAGCGTGATGACAAATGCAATGAAGATGCTCTGCCCCACGGTTACATAGCCTGCCGATGGCGTGATGGCCACCAGACCAACCACACAACCCACAGCAGCACCCATAGCCGATGGCTTACGACCGCGCAGACAATCGAAGAAGATCCATGTCATCATAGCCGTTGCCGAGGCTGTGTTCGTATTGAGGAACGCCTTGATGGCCTGTCCGTCAGCATGGAGTGAAGAACCTGCATTGAAGCCGAACCATCCAAGCCACAGCATGGCTGCTCCCAGCAACACAAAGGGGATGTTGGCTGGCTCGCTCTTACGTGTCTCTGCTTTTCTTCTTCCAAGGAAGATGGCACCTGCCAGGGCAGCCACACCTGAGGAGGCATGAACCACGATACCACCTGCAAAGTCGATGACGCCCCAACGGCAGAAGAGGCCCTCAGGATGCCACGTCATGTGGGCCAACGGACAGTAGATAATGAAGAAAAAGAACATCATGAAGAACATATACGCCGAGAAACGTACACGCTCAGCAAACGAACCCGTAATCAGCGATGGCGTGATGATGGCGAACTTCATCTGGAACAATGCGAATAGTGCCAGGGGAATCGTGGCGCCACCTAAGATATTGCCTGCGGGTGTGGTATAAACCTGACCGCCCACGCCGTGGAACATCAGGAACGTCAAGGGGTTGCCGATCACACCGCCGATGTCGTCACCAAAGCACAATGAGAAACCGACTACCACCCAGAGCACTGAGATTAGTCCCATTGCGATAAACGACTGCAACATCGTTGAAATAACGTTCTTCGCACCAACCATACCTCCGTAGAAGAACGACAATCCTGGTGTCATCATCAAAACGAAAATCGTGGCTGTAATGAGCCACGCCACGTCGGCCGCCGAAATCACCGACCAATCACATTCAAAAGTAGGCTCGCCTACCGCCAAACCTGCAACGGCTATCAGTGTCATCGCCGTCATTAGGATTATCCAACGTCTTTTTACCTTCATAATCGTTTTACCTTTCTCTATATACGTTCTGTGTTGTTTTCAAGGCGCAAAAGTAATACATTTTGCATAAATAGCCACCAACTTGCTAACTATTTGATTGTTAAAAATCAGCACAACTTACATTTTGTAAAGTTTACAACAAGATTTACTTTCACTTTGTTAACTCTTTGCATCCAAATCCTGTCATTTCGTTACAAATCGTCAAAACCTACAAAAAAATCCCCTCTTTCTTGCAAAGGGAAAGAGGGGACGCGTGCCCGGATAAGATTAAGGCTGCAGCGTGATGCCTAAAATCAGGTAAGCTTTTTGTGAGCAGGGGTTGCCGACCACCTGTCCGAAGACGGGGATCGAGAAGGTGTCGGTCACCTTGATGTCCTTTGTGGCCTTCAGTGCGAGGTTGGTCACTGCGAAGCCCGTCGTACCGTAGAAGTCTGTAGCAAAGGGGACGGCGCCGGCCGTGGCAGTCCAGTCAACGGCAGCAAGTTTGAATGGGACATTCGCCTCGACATAACTGCTATAGGCCCGCTTACCGTCCTTGTTGACACCGTCGTTGCCTGAGAAGTTCGTATACCACTGCAGCGAGGCGAGTCCGAAGTCGTAACCGACGGTGGCCTCGAAGACGTGGTTCGTGCCATGGGCATCGTATTTGAAGTAGCGGGCATCAGGATCTTGTCCGGCATTGAACCAGTAATCGGTGACGCCGATGTTGAATCCGCCAGCCGAATAGGCGAGGGTGAGGTCGAACTCCTTCGTATCCGAGGGATCTGCGAGTCCGTAACTGCCCCAGGCAGTCAGCGACAGCCCCTTGTATTCCACACCGAGTGTCGGCTGGATGGCGGTACTTCCCAGATCCTGACCACGCCAGATGTAACTACTTACAACGTCTGTTGCTACAGTTGTCTCTATCTCTTGTGCCATAGCACTATATCCTGCGGCGATCATCATCGCCATTAAAACAATCTTTTTCATAATTTTCAATATTCATTATTCACTTTTCACTATTCACTTAGTTGTAGCAGGCTTCGCCGTGCTCGTAGATGTCGAGGCCTTCCTCCTCAACGCGCTTGCCGACACGCAGGCCGTGTACCTTCTTGATACCATAGAACAGGGCAAATCCGCAGGCAGCTGCCCAGAGGTCGATGATCAGGATGCCGAAACACTCAGCGCCGAAGAATCCCCAACCGTGGCCGTAAAAGGCACCGTTGCTGGTAGAGAGCAGACCTGTCATCAGCGTACCGAGGATACCGCAGACACCATGTACAGAGCTGGCACCAACAGGGTCGTCGATATGCAGCACGTGGTCGATAAACTCGATGGCATAGACCAACACGATACCACAGACGAGACCAATGATGACGGCGCCGAAGGGCGATACGAGATCACAACCGGCCGTGATACCCACCAGACCAGCCAACACACCGTTGAGTGTCAGAGAGAGTGAGGGTTTGCCATACTTCAGATAGGTGAGGAACATCGTAGCCACACCACCGGCTGCTGCAGCGAGGTTGGTCGTCAAGAACACATGCGAGATGGCGATACGGTTCACTTCGCCAGAGGCTGCGAGCTGAGATCCAGGGTTGAAACCGAACCATCCGAGCCAGAGGATGAACACACCCAGGGCAGCCATTGTCAGGTTGTGACCAGGAATAGCACGGCTCTTACCGTCCTTGCCATACTTACCAATACGGGGACCAAGGGCCAGGGCACCAATCAGGGCCAGTACACCACCCACGCTATGCACAATGGCAGAACCGGCAAAATCATGGAACACATCACCAAAGGTCGACATCATAAAGCTGTCGGCTGCATCGTTGCAGAGCCAGCCGCCTCCCCAAGTCCAGTGACCCTCGATGGGGTAGATGAACAGCGAGATGACTGCACTGTAAATCAGATACATCGAGAACTTCGTGCGCTCGGCCATGGCACCACTCACGATGGTGGCAGAGGTGGCACAGAACACCGTCTCGAAAATCAGGAAGCCCTCAACGGGCAGATCACCTTTATAGAAACTCA
>JAFZCU010000123.1 GCA_017556145.1 Prevotella sp.
AGAGGATTATGAGGCTGCCATTACCAAGTTGGCTGCTGACATCAATGATCCTTCGTTCAAGGTTCTCGACGATACATCTACCATCTACGAGACAGGTCAGAAGCTCTATGACGCCATGAACGAGAATGGCCGCATCAACTACTTCTGGCAGATTGTGGCTTCTTCACTCGTGGAGGAGATCTACGTTATCTCTCAGAACACAGACAAGTTCATCACCGCTTTCGACGATGACTCTGCTGCCAACGTTACATTCCGTATCGTTCTGCTGTCTGACGCCGTTTCTCGTCTGGCCAACTACGATCCTGAGTTCGAGCCCGTTGCCAACGCTGTTGAGGCACTGTCTCCACTGAACGCCATCTCTGTTGACCAGCTGAAGGCTCAGCTGGAAGAGGCCAAGGAGAAGATCGCCGAGGCCCGCGCAAATCTTCTTAAGTAATTCCGCATTTCTAAAAAATATCCCTCGCCAATCGGCGGGGGATTTTTTTATTTCAGGTTTTTGCGGAGGGTCAGCACATTCTGACCGTCCACATATTTATATTTAACCTTGTCCATGTAGTGCTTCACCAGCATGATTCCCAGACCACCGATGCTGCGCTCTTCTGCTGAGAGGGTGGTATCCACCTCACCCTTATCCGTCGGATTAAATGGTTTCCCGTCGTCAGAGAGGGTGAATTCCACATACGTGTCATGGATCTGGACCTCGATACGCACTTCACCTTTGGTGCCTGCAGGATAGGCATACTCCATCACGTTGACCACCGCCTCCTCAATGGCGAGATTCATCTGCATGGTCGTAGGCATATCCATTCCAGCGGCCTCACAAACCTCATCCACGAAAGCGGCCAATTTAGGCACTTCCTGCACATCATTAGGCAATATGAGATTCCTTATACTCATCTTCTTTGCGCACAATCGACATAGATTCGGGTGCAAAGATACAAAAAAGAATAGAACCACCCAAGAAAAATGGCATTTTGTTTGGAAGTTCTGTTCTTTTTTCTTATTTTTGCAGAATCAAAGATGACTACTGCCTATGCGAAAGGACAACTTTCTCTATCGGATCTACGACCTCTACGTCGATGGTTTCAGGCATATGCGCCTGGGCAAGACGCTATGGGCCATCATCCTTATCAAGTTGTTTATTATCTTTGTGGTGCTCAAGATTTTCTTCTTCCCTAACTTCCTCAAACAGCATGCCGAGGGTGACGAGGCAGGCTTCGTGGCTGACGAGCTCGTAGAACGAGCTTCGCCATAAATCAAAATACTCCGATTACTCAGATAAAAACCAATAATTTATGTTCAACAATCTCTTTCTAAACATTGATGCCGGGACCATCGACTGGTCAAGAGCGCAATTCGCCCTCACGGCAATCTATCACTGGCTCTTCGTGCCCCTAACCCTCGGACTGGCAGTCATCATGGGCATCGTCGAGACCAAGTACTATCTTACAAAAGATGAATTCTGGAAGAATGCTGCGAAATTCTGGCAGAAACTTTTTGGCATCAACTTCGCCATGGGTGTCGCCACAGGCATCATCCTCGAATTCGAGTTTGGAACCAACTGGAGTAACTACTCTTGGTTTGTTGGCGATATCTTCGGTGCCCCGTTGGCTGTCGAGGGTATTGTGGCCTTCTTCATGGAGTCAACCTTTGTGGCGGTCATGTTCTTCGGCTGGAAGAAAGTCTCCCCAGGCTTCCACCTCGCCTCTACCTGGCTCACAGGCTTAGGCGCTACCATCTCTGCCTGGTGGATTCTCGTGGCAAATGCATGGATGCAGTATCCTGTAGGCTGCGAATTCAATCCTGACACCATGCGTAATGAAATGGTATCCTTTGCCGATGTGGCCCTCTCGCCTTTCGCCATCGACAAGTTCTGTCACACCGTCATCTCCTCGTGGATCATCGGTGCTATCTTCTGCGTGGCCGTCTGCTGCTGGTATCTCATGAAGAACCGCGATACAAAGCTTGCCACAGAGAGCATGAAGATCGGCGTATGGGTAGGACTTGTTGCCGCCTTGCTCGCCGGTGCTACAGGCCATAAGTCGGCGCAGAGCGTGGGTGAGGTACAACCCATGAAACTCGCTGCGATGGAGGCTCTCTATTACGGTGGAACCGACGTTGGCCTGACGGCTATAGCCTGGGTGAACCCCTTCTGCCAGCCTGACTACAAGTGGGACAGCGAACCCCCACTGAAAGTGGAGATGCCTTACGCCCTCTCGTTCATGGCCACCAACGATATCCATGGCTATGTGCCTGGCATCAACGACATCCTCAACGGCTATACCAAGCCCGACGGCACGGTTGAGCCCTCCGTCGATGAGAAGATTGCCCGCGGCAAGATGGCCATTGAGGCGCTGTCGGCCTATCGCAAGGCCAAAGCTGAAGGTGCAGACGAGGCCACACTCGCCTCTTACCTCTCACCGCTCACCTCTAACATGAAATACTTCGGCTACGGCTATATCAAGGATAAGAACGACATTGTGCCCTATATCCCCGTCAACTTCTGGGCTTTCCGCATCATGGTGGGCCTGGGCTGTGTGTTCATCCTCTACTTCCTCGTATTGCTGTTGCTCATCTACGACATACCGTTCCTGTCGGTCTTCACACGCCGCTTGCTTGCCTCCATCGGCCTGCTGCCTGAGACGATGGCAGATGCACCCCGTCGGCTCACAGGTCTGCCTTCGTGGCACTACTGGGCTGCCATTGTCCTCGTGCCTCTGGCCTATATCGCTTCTGAGTGCGGCTGGCTCGTGGCAGAGTTCGGACGCCAGCCCTGGACCATCCAGGATATGTTGCCCACGTGGGCTGCCGTCTCCGACCTCAACGCCGGCAGCGTCGCCTTCACGTTCATCCTCTTCCTCATCCTCTTCACCACGATGCTCGCCGTCGAGATCAGCATCCTGCTGAAGCAGATTGCCAAAGGCCCAGAATATTAACATATGAAAGAAAAGAATTAATTATGTCATACGAATTTTTGCAGCATTACTGGTGTTTCGTTGTATCACTGTTAGGTGCGATATTAGTCTTTCTGCTGTTTGTGCAGGGTGCCAACTCCGTGGCCAGCAGTCTGGGTTGGACAGAGGAAGGCAAACGCCTTGTCTACAACTCCACAGGCCGTAAGTGGGAGTTCACCTTCACCACCCTCGTCACCTTCGGAGGCGCCTTCTTTGCTTCCTTCCCCCTCTTCTACTCCACCAGCTTCGGCGGGGCCTACTGGTTGTGGATGATCATCCTCTTCACCTTCGTGCTCCAGGCCGTCAGCTATGAGTTCCAGAACAAAATCGGCAATTTCCTCGGTCCCAAGACCTTCCAGTTCTTCCTGACGCTGAACGGAATCTTAGGTCCACTGCTTTTGGGAGGAGCCGTCGCTACCTTCTTCGAGGGTTCGAACTTCATCATCGAGAAGAACAACCTCATCGACATGGGAGCCCTTACGCCCATCATCAGCCGTTGGGCCAATGCCTCTCACGGCCTCGATGCCCTGCTCAATCCCTGGGTGCTCATCTTAGGTTTTGCCGTTGTCTTCCTGGCCCGTGTGCTGGGCATCCTCTACGTTATGAACAACGTCAACGACGAGGATATCCGCTCACGCGGCAGTGTGCGCCTCATCGGCTCTGCCATCCCCTTCGTCATTCTCTTCGTGGCCTACCTTGTCCACCTCTTGCTGAAGGATGGTTTCGCCGTTGATCCCTCGACTGGCCTCATCTACATGGAGCCCTACAAATACCTGAACAACTTCATCTCCATGTGGTATCTCCTTATTATATTATTAATAGGTGTCGTGCTGGTGCTCTTCGGCATCGGCAAGACCATCGTCTCGAAGGATTACGTTGGTGGCATCTGGCCCGCAGGCATCGGCACCGTCCTCACCGTGCTTGCCCTGCTGCTCTGCTCCGCCTGGAACAACACGGCCTACTATCCCTCCACAGCCGACCTCCAGTCGTCGCTGACGCTCCAGAACTCCTGCTCCAGTGAATTCACGCTCACCACGATGTTCTATGTCTCGCTGCTCGTGCCCTTCGTACTGGCCTACATCGTCTACGCCTGGCGCGCCATCGATGCCAAGAAGCTCGACAAGGACGAGATCAATACCGACCACGCCTACTAATAGCAAAGAAGCCCTCGCTTAAGCGGGGGCTTTCTTATTTTATCCGATTGTAATCGTGTATTTGCTCATAAACGAGGCTCCAGGTTGCAGATGGTTCATCAGGGGTTTGTCCTTAAACTCGCCCTTGAAATCCCTGGGATCGCCAAGACCGTACCAAGGCTCTATGCAGACAAAGGGCGCCTGCTTGCCGTATGGACTCCAGAAGGCACAGACAGGCGTTTTGTAGTCCACCGTCACAGCCGGCTCCCCATTGGTATCCATCAGCATGGCACGGTGTGTCTGACACTTGTGTATCTTCACCGAGTCATTGCGGAAGAAGCTGTCACAGATCTCTATCACGCCTTGATCAGCCTCCAGAGGCACTTCCACCATGTCGTGACTTCCGTCGATATAACTCTTCAGTACATCCATTGGCTCCTCATTATCCAGTTTGATTTGTCCCTCCAGCTTCCCGCCAGGTACGTTGAAGGCAGGATGCCCGCCTATCTGGAAATGAATCTCCCGCTGGTCCGTATTCTCCACATGCCAGATTACATGAATCCGATTACCCTCCAGACGGTAGGTGATGGCGAGGTTAAAACAATAGGGATACACCTTCAACGATTCCTCCGACTCATGCAGCGCCAAAGTCACCTTCTCCTCTGTCTGACTCACAACGGTAAACATCGTATCCCGCGCAAACCCATGCCGTGGCAGATGATACTCCTGGCCGTCCACCATGTAGGTATCGTTGTTCACACTACAGACAATGGGAAATAAGATGGGCGAATGCCTCGGCCATTTCTCGCCAGCCTGCCACATATACTCCCTACCCTCACTGTCCTTCACACTCTGGAGCTCTGCTCCCATCTCAGCGACCTGAATCGCCATTTGTTCGTTCTTCAGTTCTATCATAGCTGTTCAATATTACGTTTCGAGATTGCAAAGATACGCATTTTTCCAAAACCAACCATTTATTTCCGGAATAATTACGCCATATACATAAAAAAGTCGCGCGATTCTCTCGAACAGTGCGACAATCTAAAACAATCTATTAACCTTTTGACGCTGCAAAATTACACCTAATTATGATATCCACCAAATCAAATAGCCGATTATTGTATTTTAATAGACGAACAGCTAGCTCTGTCGGATGAGGGCGATGTATTCCTTGTAGGGAATGTAGCGACCTCCCATGCTGCGGAGATGTGGCGTCTCAAACTGACAGTCGATCAAGCGACCACCAAGGATCTCGAACATGCGGGCCAGATGGATAAGGGCCTGTTTCGAGGCATTGGGAGCCAGTGAGAACATGCTCTCGCCAAAAAACGACGACCCAAGGTTGACACCATAGAGTCCACCCACCAGACGATCACCATCAGCCTGTTTCTCCCATACCTCGACGCTTGCTGCAAAGCCCTGGCGATGAAGTTCGGTATAGGCTTTGATGATGGCTGGTCCAAGCCAGGCACCCTCCTCGGCATCGCGGTTCTGGGCGGTGGCACATCCATGGATGACGCCCTCGAAATCCTTGTTGATGGTACAGGTATAATGGTTCTGGTTGATAAACTGCTGCATGGAGTGGCTGACATGAATCTCCTTGGGGAAGATGACGAAGCGCTGCAGGGGACAATACCACCAGGGCTCCTTGCGATGACGGAATGAATACCAAGGGAAGAAACCATTGGAATAGGCCAGCAGCAGACGGTCGACGGAGAGGTCGCCACCCACAGCAATCAGTCCATCCTCCTCTCCTAAAGTGGGGTCTGGAAACCAAAGATCCTTGTCTAATTGAAATACGGCCATAATCTGTTTTTATATTTTAAGTGCGCGCATGGCGTTAAGTACAGCGAGGACAGTAACGCCCACATCAGCGAAGACTGCCATCCACATGGTGGCGAAACCGAAAGTGGCAAGAAGCAGCACAGCGATTTTGACACCAATGGCAAACCACACATTCTGACGGGCGATGGAGAGGGTGCGACGGGCTATGCGGATGGCGAGGGCGATCTTCGTGGGTTTGTCATCCATAAGCACTACGTCAGCAGCCTCGATGGCGGCATCGGAGCCAAGGCCTCCCATGGCGATGCCCACATCAGCACGGGCCAGGACTGGGGCATCGTTGATGCCATCACCAACGAAGGCAATATTAGAGGTGAGAGAATTGTCTGTTCCTGTGAGTTGTTCGATATACTTGACCTTATCAGCGGGGAGGAGTTCAGCGTGATATTCTGAGAGATGGAGAGTCTGAGCTACATGGTCGGCCACCTCTTTGCGGTCACCAGTGAGCATGACGGTCTTCTTCACACCCAACTGCTGAAGGGCAGCGATGGCCTCAGCACTATCGGACTTGATCTGGTCGTTGATGACGATATGACCGGCATACAGACCATCGATAGCCACATGGATGATGGTGCCCACGTGATGGCAGTCGTGCCATTTTGCGCCAACGGCATCCATCATCTTCGTATTGCCCACACAGACCACCTGGTCCCCTACCCTCGCACGAATGCCGTGACCGGCAATCTCCTCGACATCAGAAACCTGACAGCCATCAGTAGCCTCATCAGGAAAGGCATCGCGCAAGGCTGCACCGATGGGATGAGTGGAGAAGTGCTCGACATGGGCAGCGAGATGAAGTAACTGATGTTCATCAAAAGTATCTGGATGAATAGCGGTGACGGCAAACTGACCATGCGTCAAGGTGCCAGTCTTGTCAAAAACGACGGTATTGACTTTCGCCAAGACATCCATATAGTTGGCACCCTTGATGAGGATGCCTTTGCGTGAGGCACCCCCAATGCCACCAAAGAAGGTAAGCGGCACGCTAATCACCAAAGCACAGGGACAGGAGACGACCAGGAACATCAAGGCCCGATAGAGCCACGTGACGAAACTACCACCCAAGAGCGTTGGAATAATCGCAAGAGCCAGGGCGGCAAAGACCACGATAGGTGTGTAGATACGGGCAAAGCGGGTAATGAAGGTCTCGCTCTGCGACTTGCGTTCGCCGGCATTCTCCACCAGACTGATGATCTTCGAGACGGTGCTCTCGCCAAAGGCCTTCGTGGTACGGACACGGAGGACACCAGAAAGATTGACGCAGCCAGAGATAACCTCATCGTCCACGTTGACTTCACGTGGCAACGACTCACCTGTCAGGGCAACGGTATTCAAAGCTGATGTGCCCTCAATAATCACACCATCCAAAGGCACCTTCTCACCAGGACGAATCACGATGACAGAGCCCACTTGGACAACCTCTGGAGAAACATCCTCAACTCCTTCTCTCCTTCCCTCCTTCTCTACTTCCATATGCGCCACATCCGGTCGGATATCCATGAGATGGGCAATGCTGTCGCGGCTCTTACCTTCAGCATACCCTTCAAAGAGTTCACCAACCTGGAAGAAAAGCATCACAAAAACGGCCTCAGGAAACTCTGTTTCTGCCCCTGGCAGGAAGCCGATGCAGAGGGCACCTATTGTGGCGACAGACATGAGGAAATGCTCGTTGAAGGCATCACCCTTTGTGATTCCCTCCCAAGCCTCATGCAACGTCTCGTGGCCAATAATTAAATAAGGTATAAGATAGACCAGCAGTAACTGCCAGGTCGAGAGGTCCAGATTCCTCTCAATCAACACAGCGGCAATCAGTAAAACGACGGTGATACCGATAAGCCAGATCTGTTTCTTCAGCGAATGCTCGTGGTGATGCTCATGCTCGTGTTCATGCGAGCAGCTATCACAATGATTATGTTCATGAGAATGTGCCATATCTTTGTTTTTTATTTCTTTTCGGCTGCAAAGGTATGACATTTTTTCTGCAACTTGGTTGCAAAAACTCTAGTATGATACTAAACACCCTCTAGTATGACACTAAAGGGTGTTTAGTATCATACTAGAGGGGTTATGGTTACTTATAGCACTCGAAAATTGTATCAACCGTCTGCTTGGGAAGTTTCTTCGACAGAAGGCTGACAATCCAGACTACTGGGAAGCCACCTACCATGGCAATGGCACCACAGTTGATGGGGTTGATGGGGTTGCCAGCGAGCATGTTGATAACCGTCAGTCCTACGCCCCAGATGAAGCAAGCCCAGACAGAGGCCGTTGTTACACCACGCCAGTAGAGACCCAGCATAAACGGTGCAAGGAAAGCACCAGCCAAAGCACCCCAAGAGATACCCATAAGCTGGGCAATGAACGTCGGCGGATTCAGGGCGATGAGCAGCGAGATGACGATGAAGAACATGATGAGCACGCGCATCACCACCACCTTACGACGCTCGATCTTCTCAGCCACGATATCGTCGATAGTTCCATCCTCCACTTCACCAGGCAACGACTTCTTGTCGCGATAGATAAGGTCGAGTGTCATCGTTGACGAAGAGGTGAGCACCAGTGAGGCCAGCGTCGACATAGAAGCTGAAAGCACCAGCAGCACCACGAGGGCGATGAGCACATCAGGCAGGGTGACGAGCATAGCAGGCACAATCGAGTCATAAGCGATCTTGCCTGTAGCCTCATTGATGACGGGTTCGTAGAGACGGCCGAAGCCACCGAGGAAATAACAGCCACCAGCCACGATGAAAGCGAATATCGTAGAAATGACCGTACCACGCTTGATGGCACTCTCGTCGGTAATCGAATAGAACTTACCCACCATCTGGGGCAAGCCCATCGTACCTAACGACGTCAGAATGACCACACCCAACAGTCCCCACGGATCAGGACCGAACCACGAGGCAAAGCCACCATTCACAGAAGGATCGGCATCGGAGGGGATGACTGCAAGTTTGTCGATAGCAGCCGAGAGACCACCCTGCGCATTCAGCACGGCGAGAATCACAGCCACAATACCGAAGAGCATGATAATGCCCTGAATGAAGTCGTTCATGGCCGTTGCCTTATAACCGCCGATGATGACATAGACGGCCGTAAGGATAGACATGATGATGACACAATACTCATAGGGGATATCAAAACCCATCTCGAAAAGACGGGAGATGCCGCTATAGACGCCTGCGGTGTAAGGAATCAGGAACACGAAGGCGATGACGGAAGCCACAACACGCAGACCCTGATCGCTGAAACGGGTGCCGAAGAAATCGGGCATCGTACGCGATTCGATATGCTGCGTCATCAGCTTAGTGCGACGACCAAGGATGATCCAAGCCAAAAGAGAACCGATGATGGCATTGCCGATACCAATCCAGGCACTCGACATACCGTATTTCCATCCGAACTGTCCGGCATAGCCCACGAAGACCACTGCCGAGAAATAAGAAGTACCAAAGGCAAAGGCCGTGAGCCAGGGACCTACGGCACGTCCGCCCAATACAAAACCGTCAACACTTCTGGCCTGCTTGCGTGAGTACACGCCCACACCTACCATCACGACCAGGAAAATTATCGTCAATAAAACCTTAATAATCATACTTTATTCTTTTTTACAACGAATTTCACTGATTTCACGGATTATTCATACACTTGCCATCCGTTTAATCCGTCTAATCCGTTGTTGTTATTAAAATGCGACTTGTACTTGTGCTTGGAGCCAGTTATAATCCTCACTGCTGATCTGCTCGCCACAGAGACAACGGGTGTACTGCAACTGCACACGGCACTTCTTATAGAACCAGTACTGCAGACCGACGGTCAGATTGGTCTGATCCCAACCGTCGACAGATGTATTGCGGTCGTAGGTCTCACCAGAGGCCACGATGTCGAGGGCACCTGCCACAGGGATGCTGGTGGTGACATAACCACCACGGGAGCCTACCTCGCCATCCTCACCACCGAGCCACTCGGCACGGATACTGGCAGGACGGGCCTCCTTGTACTGACCAGGCGAATAAGGTTGTGTCTTGTATTCCGCACCCACGCTGTAGCGGTTGCGCTTATAGTTGTCGCCTACCTGGATACCAGGGTTCCATGCGGCCTTTCCCACAGCACAGCCAGTGCCGAGATAGCCAGAGCCCACGATGCGAAGACCATCGAAGGGTTTCACTTCAAGTTTGGCGATAAAGTCTTTCTGATTGTTCTGATCCTTACGGTTGATACCCTGTCCGCTCATCAATGCGAGGTTATACTTCAGGGCACCCTGAAACAGGTCGCCGTAGATCTCAAGACCCATGTCACGTCCATAGTTCACGCCATTCAGCGGATCGGGGCCTTCGCCAGCCAGATAGAGCACAGCCTGCGAATAGACGTCGATCAGTTCGAGCTGTGTAGGTGACAGGGGATTCTCCATGGTGTAGGAGTGCTTGAACTGTCCGAGGCGGACGGTCAAGGACTTGTCGTTGGAGATGCGATAATCGGTGTAATACTCCTGAACCACGCTGGAGAAATCGTGCATAAACATAAATGACCAGCGGTCAGTGATGCGGGCCTTAGCCCAAAGAAGTGTGCGTTTAAGGTTGTAAGAGTTGGTTGCTTTGCCGTTGGGATCCTGATAGCTCCAGCCTCCCTGTGCATAACCGTTCAGTGTGATTCGACTTGTGAAATCCTTCATCCAGTCTGTTTCAGAACTCTTCTGTTGGCCCATTGCAGCCACACTACTGAACACTGCCAGTGCTACTGCCAGCGTTCGCCACATAAAACTTTGTTTTCTCATTTTGTCATTTGTTTGAAGTAATGTTAAGTTTATGCGGATGCAAAATTACAACATTTCTTTCAAACAAACGACAAAAAGA
>JAFZCU010000124.1 GCA_017556145.1 Prevotella sp.
AGGCTTGGCGAGATAATTGAAGAGCAATCAAAAGATTTTGAAAGTATAATTCCTAATTTGTCTGACTATGAAGAAGAATAACAAAGAGGCAATAGAGTTTGCAAAATATTATTACGACTGGATAGAATTCGCAACAACAACTAATAGTTCCCATACCGTTAGGACGTACCAGTATTCCATCAAACTATATGTTCAGTTCCTCGAAGAAAACAAGAAAATCAGTACGAGCTCCTTTTGTATGTCTGACAGTTTTTGTGCGGCAAATGTCAAAGAATGGCAGGTATGGATGGAGAAGAAACGCTCCTGCAAAGCTCAGAGCTGTAATGCCCGTTTGTCGGCATTAAGATCTTTTCTTCGCTATGTGGGAGATAAAGATATAAAGTATCGTTATCTTACATTGGAGACTGCATGTGTTCAAAGACTGAAAGAAGAAAAAAGACTGATTGATGCCATTTCAAAAGACGCGATACGTACATTGCTACAGATGCCTAATCTGTCCACGATTACAGGATTAAGAGACTGCACACTTCTATCTTTTCTGTATGGGACAGCAGCGAGGATTGACGAAGCCTTGTCACTCAAAATCTGCGACTTACATCTTGACGGGGCAAAATCCTATGCAGTGGTGACAGGGAAAGGAAGAAAAACGAGGACTCTATTCATACAGAAAAAGCTTGCCCAGAATCTAAAAATATACATCAAGAAGTTTCATGGCGGAGCCATAGATGGAGAACACCTGCTCTTCTATTCCCGTGTCGGAGGCTATAATAGTAAACTCACTCAGGCAGCAGTAAATAAGCGGCTACGCATATATGCAAAACAGGCTCATGAAATCTGCAAAGACGTGCCTTTGGATATGCACGCGCATATTTTTAGACATAGTTGTGCTACACATTGGCTGGAGGACGGCATGAACATAGTCCAAGTTTCCAAACTACTCGGACATTCCAATATTTCCACAACAATGACTTACTTGAGCATTACGATTGATGCCAAAAGTATGGCTGTTATGGCTTTGGAAGATGAAGACACAAGAAAACTGCCAAAGAAATGGAAAAACGATGATGGCACGTTATCATCGTTACTTGGTCTATAGTGAACAAAATACCACTTCTTGAACAAATATTATCCAAACTTATTTGTCAAGAAGTGGTTCTGTTTTAGAGGTTTCCCTGTAAAAGTTTAGAGTCGTCCTTCCTCATGATAACTATAGTAGCATCCGTCAGTCACTATCACATGGTCACTTAGGTGGATTCTCAAAGTTTCACATGCTTTCTTCACGCTTTGAGTCAGCGTATCGTCCACCTTACTGGGGTGAATACATCCTGACGGGTGGTTGTGGCAGATAGCCATGACAGTTGCGTTATTAAGTACTGCTTCACGCATGATGATGCGAACATCGACACTGACCTCGGTGATTCCACCCGTGCTAATGCACTCAGCCTTTATCAAACGAAAATTCTGATTCATCAACAGGATATAGAAGTGTTCCGTCTCTAAGTCCATCATCCGAGGACGCATGTACTCATAGATACGAGTAGCGGTACCCATATCGGGACGAAGTTCTGCCGTAGCCATCTGTCTGCGTCTGCCCAATTCCACTGCTGCCATGATACGGCATGAGGTATAGGTTCCAACTCCCTCCACATCCTTGATTTCATTGAAACGAGCCTTTCCGAGAGAATTGAGGTTGCGGTCAAACTTGTCGAGTATGCTCTGAGCGATGTCAACGGCGGTGTAACGATTTGTTCCGCTGCCAATGACGATGGAAAGAAGTTCTGCATCAGAAAGCGCTTGCACGCCATACATCTGAAGTCTCTCACTTGGGCGGTCTTCGGTAGCCCATTGTTTGATAGTCATCTTCACGGTATCTGCCGTGGTTGTCTTTAAAGCTGTTGCTGTGTTCATATGCTTGAAATTTAATTAAGTTGTTGTTTTTTCTTCTTGAATTGCTTGGTCTTGGCGAGGAACATGGCCATTCTTACATGTGCTCCTGCCTGCTCCATCTTCTCGCAGAAAGTTTCAGAGGTCTTGCCCGTTGTGTAGATGTCATCGATAATCAAGATGCGCTTGCCTTGGAAGAAGTCGGTGTCAATCCATACGTTATCCTCTGCTGCATGTTCTCCGCAGATGTGTACTTTTTCCCTCTTCCCGATAACCTTGATATGGTCGAAACCGTTGATGGCACCTGTCATGGCACATACATTGGCCGAGAAAGAACGGAAACGGCGGGTATAGGTCTGCTGACAACTTGCAGGGATGCAAACGATGATGGTATCTTTCAAGTCCATGAGCGAAAGGGCATTGCCAACAAGCTTAGAAGCCTTGTCTACGGCATACTTGCGACCTGCCTTGAAGTCCAAAATATGACGGCTGTCCTCCTGTGCCTCGAATGATGCGTGTCCGAGGAACCTTTTGGGTAGGTAGTCCATCAGTGCGTACTTGAAATATCTGCTGCTCATTGCGCTTTTGTTTTTTATGCGGCTTCAGGAGCTGTGAAGTGAGTTCCTATTGAACTGAGTTCGAACTCCGTGAATCCTTCGTTTTTTTTTGCGTATTTCTATCGCCGTTTGTTTCGTTCCTGTGGCTTTCAAGAAGGTCGCATAGCGGATAAGGCA
>JAFZCU010000125.1 GCA_017556145.1 Prevotella sp.
AGGCTTGGCGAGATAATTGAAGAGCAATCAAAAGATTTTGAAAGTATAATTCCTAATTTGTCTGACTATGAAGAAGAATAACAAAGAGGCAATAGAGTTTGCAAAATATTATTACGACTGGATAGAATTCGCAACAACAACGAATAGTTCCCATACGGTCAGGACTTATCAGTATTCCATCAAACTATATGTTCAGTTCCTCGAAGAAAACAAGAAAATCAGTACGAGCTCCTTTTGTATGTCTGACAGTTTTTGTGTGGCAAATGTCAAAGAATGGCAGGTATGGATGGAGAAGAAACGCTCCTGCAAAGCTCAGAGCTGTAACGCACGTATGTCGGCATTAAGGTCTTTTCTTCGCTATGTGGGAGATAAAGATATAAAATATCGTCATCTTGCATTGGAGGCAGCATGTGTTCAGAGACTGAAAGAAGAAAAAAGGCAGATTGATGCCATTTCAAAAGACGCGATACGTACATTGCTTCAAATGCCTAATCCATCCACGACTACAGGATTTCGAGACTGCACACTCCTATCATTTCTATATGGGACAGCAGCGAGGATTGATGAAGTATTATCGCTCAAAATCCGCGATTTACATCTTGACGGTGCAAAATCCTATGCCGTGGTGACTGGAAAAGGAAGAAAAACGAGGACTCTATTCATACAGAAAAAGCTTGCCCAGAATCTAAGAATATACATCAAGAAGTTTCACAGCGGAACAATAGATGGAGAACACCTGCTCTTCTATTCCCGTGTCGGAGGCTATAATAATAAGCTCACTCAAGCAGCAGTAAACAAGCGGTTGCGCATATATGCAAAACAGGCTCATGAAATCTGCAAAGACGTGCCTTTGGATATGCACGCGCATATTTTCAGACATAGTTGTGCTACACATTGGCTGGAGGACGGCATGAACATCGTACAAGTTTCCAAACTACTCGGACATTCCAATATTTCCACAACAATGACTTACCTGAGCATTACGATTGATGCAAAAAGTATGGCTGTTATGGCTTTGGAAGATGAAGACACAAGAAAACTGCCAAAGAAATGGAAAAACGATGATGGTACGTTATCATCGTTACTCGAACTAAAGTGAACAAAATACCACTTCTTGAACAAATATTATCCAAACTTATTATTCAAGAAGTGGTTCTGTTTTAGAGGTTTCCCTATAATAGTTTAGAGTCGTCCCTCCTCATGATAACTATAGTTATCTAAACTTTTGGATAACTATTCCTACCACGAGCAGGGCAAAATCTAATTATTCATCTAAATACTTATCAATATGAACGCAACAAGAGCATTTAAGGAAAGCATACAGGCATACCTTATAGATATGGCAGCCTGTGACACTAATTTCGCAGAAAGATTTGCCGACCCCCAAAAGAACATAAACGACTGCGTGACCTACATTCTCAATCAAGTGCAGAAAAGCGGATGCAACGGATTTGAGGATGACGAGATTTACGGAATGGCAGTTCATTACTACCAAGAAGAGGACATCGAAGTCGGCAAGTCTGTGGACTATCTGCATGTGGCGGTTAATCATGTAGTAGAACTGACAGACGAGGAAAAGGCAGAGGCAAGACGCGAGGCAATGGCGCAGTATCAAAGGGACTGCTATAACCGCATTGCCAACCGCAAGAAGCCGACCGCCAAGAGAGAACAGACCGCACAAGTCCAACCAATGCTATTCAATTTCTGACTATGAGACCCAAGAACGACTTTCAGCGCCAAGTTGTGGCAGCAATGAGGAAACTGCGCCCTGCCACCAAGAGACAGATGCAGTGGGGCTACGACCATTCCGTGTACTTCTATGCCTACCGGCTGAAAAGCGGAAAGACCACCTGCATGGAGTGCGGACACACCTTCGTCACTGAGGAAGGAACGGAAGAAGCCGTCTGCCCTCACTGCGGAAAGCACCTTACCATCAAGGAAACGAATAAGCAGAAACTTTCGCAAGTGGGCTATTTCAGCATCATCACCACCGCTGACGGATTGCAGGTACTCCGCTATTTCTTCATCCGCACCCACCAATGGAAAGGCGAGAAAACAACCTACACTTGCACAGAGGTCATGCAGAGGTGGATAGACAAGGACGGGAACACCTGCACCACGTCAAGGCTTCGCGCACCCTTTAGTTACTGCATAGACGACTGGCTCTGTGGTTCAAGCCTTGAAATCCGCACCCACTCAACGGCATTCCCCATCGTGGACGGATGCAGTGTCTATCCTCAGTTTGACATCATCCCCGAACTGAAACGCAACGGCTTTGACGGGAACTTTCACAAAACCCTGCCGTCTGCCCTCTTCGAGTCCCTGCTGACAAATGCCAAGACCGAGACACTTGTAAAGGCTGGCTATCACGAACTTGCCCGAAAGTTCATCTACAACCAATACAGAGACATTGACCTCTATTGGGCATCCGTGAAAGTCTGCATCCGTAACCATTATGCCATCAATGACGCATCCGTTTGGTGTGACTATATAGACGCACTCCGCTATTTCGGCAAAGACCTGCATAATGCCAAGTATGTATGCCCGACAGACCTCAACGCAGAGCATGACCGATGGATAGAGAAGAAGGAGAGAAAGGAGATAGAAAAGAGTATCAATGACAAGATAGAACAATTCCAAAAAGATGAAGAGAAGTTCCGCAAACTCAAATCCCGCTACTTCGGCATACACTTCACTGACGGCTTAATCTGTGTCCATGTCCTTGAAAGTGTTGAGGAATACTTGCAGGAGGGCGAGCACATGCACCACTGCGTTTACAGCAACAAATACTATCTGAAAAAGAACTCTCTTATCCTATCCGCTACCATTGACGGCAAACGAGTAGAGACGATTGAGGTATCGCTAAAGACTATGAAGGTACTGCAATGCTATGGTGCATGTAACAAGTTCACCGAGCACCATGCCCGTATCATAGACCTTGTAAACAAGAACGCACACCTTATCGGACAGCGGTTAAAGGCAGCATAATTCATTAACATAAAATAGAATATCATTATGAAAGTACAGATTGAGAACCTAATTTGCGAGTGGGAAAGTGAAGCCACCGCAGAAGTATTCGTGAGATTCTGCAACCTTATCCTGCTGCAGAGCGACCGCCACGACCTCGAAAGGGCATTGAAGTTCAGCCCCTACCGCAGCGTATTCGAGAAGAACTTCATTTGGGGATTTGGCGCACACCATTTTTGGGCGAATCAGCGCAAGCCGTACAACGGTGAGCCGATGGAGAAGCGTTTACTTATTGTCGAACTCTAACAGAAAGAAAACATGTGTTACGCAGGACGATTTATTATCCCCACATGGGCAATAGCACCCCTCTGCTATGGGGACTACAGCGGACTGAACGATTTGGATTCAGAGTTGGTGAATGCCTTTATCGACAGCAATTTCCCCAAAGGCTATAGTGTTGAATGGACGGGTATCAATGAGCCGTATATTTGTTCCCATCCCGATATTGGCGATATGACAAGCGAAGTGGTAGAAGCAGACTTCTTTCACGCATAAGTATTAACATGGTGGGAGTGGGCAACCATTCCCACCACTAAAAACAAACAGGCAATGGCGAGAATAAAAGCAATCAGCAGAACGAGAACCGCCAAGACAAGGCAACTGCAATTCGTTTGGAAACATAAGATGATGAAGAACAACGGACAGACCATCGACGGAAAGGACGTGGAGGTCATAGACCCGGGAGTATTCAACCGCCGAGGCGATGCGCCCGACTATTTCAATGCCAAGTTGAAGTTGAACGGTGTACTATGGGTGGGCAATGTCGTAGTGACCGAGAACGCATCCGACTGGTGTCTGAACAATATGGATAAGGATAAGGCGTATGACAACGTAATCCTCGCAGTGGTGGGCAATGCCGATACGGACATCATCAACTCCAAGGGACAGCCCGTCAGCGTTATGCCGATGGAGGTGCCGCAGGAAGTCGCAAAACGATACCTGATACTCGCATCCGACCAAGGGCAGACGGTGTGCCATCAGAACGTAAAGGAGAACTGCACCCGCCTCACCGTCAATTCATGGCTCAGTGCCTTACAGACCGAGCGTTTGGAATGGCAGACCGAGGAAATAAGGCGCAGGGCAAAGGAGTTTGGCAGTTGGGAAGCAGCCTATTTCGTGACCCTCGCCCGCACTTTCGGGATGGGTGTCAACGGTGACTTGATGGAGCAGTGGGCAAAGTCGCTGCCAATGTCGGTAACAGACTTCCATGCTGATGATCTCTTCCAGTTGGAAGCCCTCTTTCTCGGACAGGCAGGACTATTGGAACTCGACACCATCCCCGAACGCTTTCAGCACGATGCACTGAACGAGGGCTATTTCGCCAAACTCCGCAACGAATATCTCTACCTTGCGCACCGATACACACTCCATCCCCTTGACGGCAAGCAGTGGCAACCGATGGGCAACGGACGCAATCGCACACCACACCTTGCTTTCTCATTCCTTGCCAACATGTACTATCTGCGCAAGACCTCGCTACACGCCATGCTCAAATGCGAGACAATGACGGAAGTGAGGAATCTGTTGAAAGTATCTGCCACACCCTATTGGCAGACACGCAGCCATTTCGGAGCAGAGTGCAAGACATGTGCAAAGCAACTGAGCGCAGAACGGCTGAATCTGATAGTCATTAACGCAGTCGTGCCCATGCTCTTCGCATACGGTCGTGAGATGTCACAGGAAACCTATTGTGACCAAGCCTTCGACCTCATTGAAATGTGCAAGGCAGAGAAGAACGCCATCACCAAGCACTGGCAGCAGTACGGCATCAATGCCGACAGCGCAGGACAGACTCAGGCACTTATCCAACAGCAGGGTGAATATTGTGACAAACGCCAGTGCCTCCGCTGCCGTTTCGGTTATCAGTATCTCAAAGGCACCACGAAGTTGGAGGGCTAC
>JAFZCU010000126.1 GCA_017556145.1 Prevotella sp.
ATCAGTTTTCTCATGTCTGTTGTCATTTGATACTCCGTTTATGTGTCTTCTCTCCGCTGCGCTCCATCACGATGCCGTGTGCATGGCCGTCGACACGCTGTCCGTTCAGGTTGTAATAACTTTCAACTTTCAACTTTGAACTTTCAACTGTTTCTATGCCAGTCGGTCTCTTGCTGCCAATCTGGAAGGTGACGCTCACAGGATAGTGGTCGCCCAGCATCTTGCCGTCGTGTAGATAGTCAGTGGTATCAAGTTTATAGCTGACGGCATGAATCTCGGTTCCGCTGGTGGGATTAATATACAGCACCTTGTCGAGCACTTCGCCGCTTTCGAGGATGTTACCGTCCGTCTCACAACACACAATGCCATCGACAGGGTCCGGATATTTCCCGCCGTTTTGCAGTTCTACCCATGCGTCGTATGCCCTGGCACGACCTGTGGCATCTATCTCGTCAATGAAATTGCTCTTTATCTGGTCGCGGCAGTAGTAGCTGTTCAAGTCACCCACGACGATGACGGGGCGTGTGTCCAGACGGGTGAGGATGTCATCGCGCAACTGGTTCCACTGTTTCAGGCGCGCATCACGGTCAAGGCTGTCCTTGCCTTCGCGTTCGTCGGCAGTGTCGCCGGCATCCATGTGCATGTTATAAACCACTATCTGCTGTCCGCCTGTCAGTGTCAGATCATAACGGCGGAAGCCCTTGGTCACCATCTCATCAAGTGCATGACTGAACTTGCCGAAGTTGGCTGTCCAGGGGGTGCGGCTGGTAGAGGTCAGCGTGATGCCGTTCTTCCAAGCCCCCATAAGGCCGTCACACTCGAAGCGGTGATTCTGCAAATGCAGGAAGTCTATCTGACGACCCTCCACACCCAGGTCACCAGTCCAAGAGTCCATCTGATAGTCGTCCTCCAGGGGGACCGTCAACTCCTCGTGATAGTTGAAGTCCTCCTGCATAAACACCAGGTCGTAACCTCTTTTCTGGAGGTAGCGGCCTATCCTGACGCTGCCACCGCCACCGGGGCCGTCGGGGTTCACCTTAGCAACTAATATCTTCTGCGGCAGTCCGTCAACGTTCAGCGTCGCTATGCTTAACGTCTCTGCCTCTTGTGCATGGCCAGCCATCATGCCCGACAGCCAAATGGCAGCCATCATCAATAGTTTCTTCTGTTTCATATTTATGTATTTAAAGATCGCACTTGTAACCCACGGTTAGCATCACGACACTGTTGCGGATACTGCCGGGCGTGCGCCAGCCGTTGGTAAACATCACGTCCTTGTTCATCTTCGTCAAGCCGAGATGATAGCGCAGTTCCACGAACCAAAGGTCGCCGTCACTGTCGGTTGCAAAATTCCAGTTGAGTGCCAGCGGAGCCGAGAGGCTCACCGTTTTGAGTTGGTCGGTATAACTCATGTCGTTCATCCGTGCACTGAGGACGAAGTCGGGCTGTATGCCGGCTTTCAATGTGACGGGGCCTGCGCTTAAGTTTACCATCAGCGGCACGCTGAGAACATCCATATACAGGTTTTTGTCAATAACAGAGTAGCCCACACCCTGATAGGTGTTGGTCAGTCCAATGGACGGTGCAAACCAGTCGGTCACGTTATAGCCTATCTCGGTGTTGAGCGCCAGTGCGAACCGACCCTTGGCATCCTCGATGTCGCCCGTAAAGGTTGACATACCTGCACCTATCCAACTCGACGAGTACCACTCGCCCTGTTTCGTCTGTGCACTCACGCTCATCCAACCGCAGAATGTAAGGATGGCTGCTATCATCAACTTCTTTCTCATACGCATACCATTTATTATTTTATCAGACCTGCGGCCCTCAATGTTTGAAGGGTGTTGACAGCTGACTGGCGCGACTGTTTGCCGCCAGCGGCATTGTACTGGCTCTTCAATTCCTCGTTGTCGCCCAGAACATCGTTGATGAATTTTTCGTTGATGTACTGAATCTTGGTAATACCCTTCTTGTTGGGCTCGCTGTCAACCAAATAACACACCTTGTTGGCCATCATGATCTCTTGCTCGACTGCACCGACAGCAGCGGAAGTGGCGACACCAGGCGTTACAGCGCCTATCGCACCGACTGCCATGAGCTCGCCCTTGCCGATTTTACGGTTGACGATGCAGATCTTGTCGCCGTCGTAACGGAAGCCATAGGCATAGCCGGGACCGAACTGGATGCCCTGATAGCGGTAGTGGCGGCAGTTGAAGTAGAGCGTCTGGCCGTCCATCACAGCGTATGCTTTCTTATTAAGCATATCCGACAGTTTATTGTCGCTCGATACAATATGGAAGTCGCTGCTCTGTACAAGGCGTCGCTTGGCTGCGCTGATGGGTTCGACACTTGCATTGTCGGCTTGTTGCCATTGGTCGGCTACAAATTCGGCAAAGGTCATACAATACTTCACCTGTGCTTGAATTGTCACGTTGCCGCAGAATGTCAGGATGGCGGCTATGATCCATACTCTTGATATATTCATTGGGTATACCTTATTATAAATATGTTTAGAACTTATATCTCAGACCAGCGCAAAGCACCCCCTTCTCACCAACGCCAGCCTCGACAAAGCCACGGAACTGCTCACCGCCGAACTCAGCGCCTAAGGCTGTGGCCTGGAACATGAATACGGTCACCGTCTCGTCTTTTGCATTCGGATCAGCAGCCTTCGCGTTGTCATTACATTTTACCGAGGCAAACATCGCACCAGCTGAGAGGGCTGAATACATGCCGAAGTTCTTCTTGCGCAGCCAGTTGAACTTCACCGAAGGCATCACCGTGATAAAACTCTCGGTCAGATCTTCCTTGTGGGTTTTGTCGTCCTCTGCCTTACAACCGGCATACGCAGCCACAGCACCTAAACCTACGACGGGCGAGACATTGTAATAATACTCCACACCGACGGGACCCCAAAACGAACTCTGGTCTCCCGCAGCGGCTGAAATCGCACTCGTGACTAATGAAAAGACGTTAGATGCTGATTCAAAACCATAGAATACACCAACTTCATGTTTAAAACTCTGTGCGTTGACACTCAATGCAGTCATCATGGCGACTGCGACCATTACTAAAATCTTTTTCATGACTATTCTTTTATGTTTAATAAGTTTGGGTTATCCAATAAAGTTATTTTATATTAGTTATACCGACTGCAAAGATACAAAATTTCCCCAATTAAAAAAACAATAATCCGATTTTTTTGCTTGTTCATCTATTGAATCAAAAATCAGAGGCTTAAAATCGCTATATTATGACAAAAATGAACTTCAAGAATGCTTTAAATTGTTATTCTAAAAAAGGGTGCAGCCCATTTTATCAGACTAACATCATACACATTGTTTGAAGTGAACCCAGAAAGTTGGACACAACTTAAAGGTTCACTTCAGAACCGTGTGCGATGAATCCTTTATCTATTTGATCTTTCTACTGGCTCTTAGAGCCATATTTTCACGAAGCTGGTCGCGATAGAGCCAGATTTCGCGGGTGTGATAGTTGCCTTCCACGCCTAACAACGGTAATATATAGTCCTGTGCGGTGTAGCCCTCGACGATGAGTAGTCCGGAGGCTGTATCAAGGTGGACGGTCATCGTGTCCTTCTTCTGTTCGGCTACAGGCAATATCGGCGACGGCTCAGTAACCAGCAAGGCGCGAGTGTTGTCCGTGCTCCAGTTGACGGGATTGATGGCTATGCTGCTCTTGGTCCAGCCCGGCATGACACAGGCTGTATCGCGGACAGAATTGTAGCAGACATCTCGCCATAGAGCGGTGCGCGAAGACTGTCACTATAAGTGTCGGCATAATGGCATATCTCACCATTGGGCAGCGAATAGTCGCCTGTTTCAGTGGAGATGATGTAAAATACATCGGCTGTGGCCTGACGGTTGGTGATATACCACTGCGTAGAATCTTGATAGTCAGGCGCGGCGGGAACATCA
The DNA here is from genome assembly GCA_017556145.1 of Prevotella sp. Lineage (GTDB taxonomy): Bacteria > Bacteroidota > Bacteroidia > Bacteroidales > Bacteroidaceae > Prevotella. Next base: position 3,939 of record JAFZCU010000126.1, read on the forward strand.
ACAGCACTCTTTTTGCTGCACGAAAAGCAGGACACCATCGTCATGGCAGAAGCGTTAGTAATGATTTGGTCTATAACAATATGGTCATCGAGGGCACGGATGGTTAGCGTGTGGTTACCTTTTGAGAGATATGCCTTTGTGTCACGCACGGTCTGGCCGCTGAGTACATTCAGTTTCCAACGCTCAGAGCGGAAAGGCTCTTTCAGACTATAGATGATCGGCTCTTGCGTGTCGACACTCACGCTGAAACGCAGATCGCCATCGTCACAAGGGTGCGTGGGAATCAGGGCTGTGCGGATGATGTAATGGCCAGCTTCCTCCACATGGAACCTATAGGTTGCGATGCCACCTTTCTGCAATGAGATGGCCTTCATAGAGTGCCCGAGCATCTGGATGGTCCGTATGCCTCCAGAGGCATCCTTATAATCACAGGCATTGATGGTATCAGCGTTGTTTGTGCATGTTCCTGTCAGATGGCCGTGTACATCTTCATATACTGGCAATCTGCGTGGAGCCGCATCCATCAGCCCTCGCCATTTACCACCTCGCAATTCGTTGTACTGCTTCGTCAGCGATTGTATCTCTTCATAGGCTTGATGACTGTCTGTAGAATCACCGAGAATCTTGCGGTTCATAGCAGCAGTAGCAGACACAGGATATTCGATGGCGGCAAAGAATGCCTCTTGCAACTCCCGACGGATAAGTGAGCGACTTTCTTGGACCATTGCCTTGATACGCTCAAAATCGGCCATACGGGTAGCTGTCTCCTGGGCGGTAAGAGGCACTTCCGTTACAGGCGACAGACCACGTGGGAACTTCTTCTTATCCAACTCCACTTGAGTCCATCCCATGAACTCTGGGCGGCGGATGCCGCAGAGACGGTAGAACTCATGCATGGCAGGGAAGAGCCGTTCGCCTGCTTCCTTACCAAACTGACGGCAGAGCCAGGCCTTATAATGGTCGCTGACGGTCTCGCCGCTGACACAGTCGATGTTCCAAGCCATGTCGAGGAAGAGCTCCAAGTCATAACCCGCCACCTTGGGGTCGTGTACGTTGGCAATCCACAATTTACGACAGTTGTGGTCGTAGGCTTGTCGCATCTCATTATAAATAAGACCGGGCTGGGTAGTCGTCAACCACAGATAATCATGCGGACGGCCCCAGTACGACAGGTGATAGTAGACACCGCCACCACCTTTTCGCTGCTGTTCTTCAGCATTGGAGAGACGGGTAATGTAGCCATAGTTATCGTCACACCACATCAGCGTGACATCATCCGGCACCTGCAAGCCCTTCTCATAGAGTTGTAGCACCTCTTTATAAGGCACGAACACCTGCATCTGTTTTGACGGATCACCGATATACTTCCGAAGCAATTCCTGCTGGTCGTTGATCACTTGTTGCAGTCCGTCAAACTTCTCCTGTTCCGTCTTGTAGCCTTCCATCGAACTGTCGTGAATGCCACGCATGCCGATGGTAAACATGTTGTCGTTCGAGTTCTTCACCTCCCGCAGTCGCTCGATCCAGTAATTTTGCACGGCTTCACGATTAGTACGGTAGTTGAATGCGCCACGCTCTTTTGTATTCCACTCGCCAACATTATTCCTCAGTAGCGGCTCGCAATGGGATGTGCCAATTACAATCCCACAACTATCTGCCATTGCTTTTGCGCCTGGCATTTTGAAGAAGGCTTTTGTTCCTTCGTGCATGGCAGGCCACACGGCATTGGCTCTCAGCCTCAACAATAATTGAAAGATCTTCTTGTATGTCTTAGGACCAATCCGCCCCTCTACACCAGGCTCAAAAGTCTTGTAACTCCAAGGTCGTAAACTCCAATCTTCGTCGTTCAGGAAGATACCGCGATACGCTACGCTGGGCTGTTGTTCCGTCGTAAAATGACTATCAATGACCAAGCGGTCTTTTTTCTCAGGTACCACATCGCCCCACCATACCCAAGGCGAGACACCTGCCATCCGAGAAAGTTCCAAGAGTCCGTAGGCCATGCCTCGGCCATTGTTACCTTCAACAATGATTTGCTCATCTTTTACATATATACGGAAGCCATCAGCAGGACCCTTGCCCTGTACAACTTTAATCTTTGGTCTGGCTGTAGTTATAGGCGTGAAGCCCGTCACCTGCTGCATATCATCCTTCCACATGTCGAGCGCCATCTTAACCACAGGGTCAACCTTCTTGGGTATGCTATAGGTAATAGGCGTCTTTCCATCGAACCACACCACTTGAGCCTTTTTGTAAAACTCTATCTCTACGATGCGGAGTTCGTTGTTGGTATCCCCACCGTTCTTGGCTTTGAAGAGGTCGAGTTCTCCAGCGGCGGGTTGAGCGACCTCAGTGATCCCCCCAAAGGCATCTTTATCCTTGCCAGCTCCTTTCAGACGGATGGTGATTTCGTCGGTCTTGACACGTATTGTGGGCTTCAGATGGATATAACCAAGGCTGCGCTCTGTCTCGCCACTCCAGATAAGCGTCTTGCCGGCATATACCTCAAGGGGATAGCTGCGCACACGCCAGCCAGTGAGTTTGAGGCAGATGTCATCGACAATGGACTTCTTCTCCAATCGGTAGGTGATCCAGGCGGTGGAGAGGCGACCGTCGTTCTTCCATTCTGACAACTCATTGTCATCAAAACTGTTCACGGCATGATCTGAGTCATAACCTGCCTTGGCAGAAATAATGCCTATACTTTGAGCCCGCTCGGTGTAAGAAGCTGTCAATGGTGTCTCACCACGATCCAAATGGCTCTTCAATGTCAGCTGTGGCATGTACTCTTCACTCCTCACTTCCATTCCCGAGCTTTGCTCGCCTACCCGTAGCCTTTCACTTCTCACCTCTATATAGGCCGGTTTTATCCCTTCTGCATAGGCCGAGAGATGAATATCTCCTGAGTTCGGAGTGGTACGGACAAGCACACGATTCACTCCACACTCCACGGGGAGATTCATGCTGCCGACATAATTATCTGAGATATTCTTCGTGGCGGCGGCATCCAACAAACCAGCGGGACGATTGTCGTCAGGATGTTGCAGATTCTTATTGTTGCGGGTGCCGATGCCGCCTATCCACTTGGCTTCACCCCAAAGTTCAAAGTGAATCAAACGGTCATCAAGTGGACAACGGCGTCCCTGCTGGTCGAGCACCTCCACCTGGAAGAGCACCATATCTGCGCCATCGGCCTTTGTACCCTCAGGATTCTCTACAGCGGTGAGTTTCAGCTGGTAAGGTTCACCAACGGTTTCCAATTTATGGCGGCTGCCGTTTGAAGCCACCGCCTCTAACGTGCCAGGTTCAAAAGGTACATCGTCGAAGGTAAAGAGATAG
>JAFZCU010000127.1 GCA_017556145.1 Prevotella sp.
TCCCATAATGCCTTTGTTTTATTGTTTCCACGTCTCTGGGCTCTTACGCCATTCGGCGAGCACAGCCTTGTCTTCTTCCTTGATATAACCGGTCTTTGCGGCCTCTTCGACCACTGTCTCATAATTGCTCAGCGTGATGAGCCTCACACCAGCCTCCTCGAAAGCCTTCTCAGCCACAGGGAAACCGTAGGTGAATGATGCCACCATACCGACCACCTCGACACCATACTCACGCAAAGCGGCAACGGCCTTCAGCGATGAGCCACCCGTCGAGATCAGATCCTCGACGACGACCACCTTGGCACCTTTCTCGATTTCGCCCTCTATCTGATTGCCCATGCCATGATCCTTCGGCTTCGGACGTACATACGAGAATGGCAATCCTAGCTGGTCGGCAACGAGGGCACCCTGGGCGATGGCACCTGTAGCCACACCGGCCACAGCCTCAGCCTCGGGAAAGTTCTCCTGAATGGCGTGACAGAGCTCGAGCTTCACAAACGAGCGCACATCGCTGAACGAGAGTGTCTTGCGGTTGTCAGTATAGATGGGTGATTTCCAACCCGAGGCCCAAGTAAACGGGTCGTTGGGCTGTAGTTTGATGGCCTTGATATCCATCAGTTTTCGTGCTAATTGATGCTTGATATCCATAATTGAATGAATTATTTGCGTGCAAAGGTACAAAAAAACTATAAACTATAAACTATAAACTCTAAACTGTTTGTATCTTTGCACCCAGATATAGATAACCATAACTTATTATTAGCGATTATGAAGAAAGTTTTGTTTCTAACAACGTTGTTCTGTGCAGCACTGACGGTGCAGGCGCAGAGACCGCAGATGATGCGGATGGCAGAGCCCGGACTCACTGACCAGACTGCAAGGAAATTCACCCTCGACCTGACGGACGACGGCAAGGCGCAGATGGTCTGCTTTCTCCCCACGAAGTCCTCTGGCAAGGCCATCGTAGGTGTTCCTGGTGGTGGCTACTCCGTGTTGTCGAACACCCACGAGGGAACGATGGCAGCCGACTGGCTCAACAAGAAGGGCATCGCCTATTTCGTAGTGAACTTTCGTATGCCCGAAGGTGACCGTACCATCCCGATGGGCGATGTATCGAAGGGTATCCGTATTGTTCGCGACTCCGCAGCTGCTTGGGGCGTCAATCCCGCCGACGTGGGTATCATGGGTTTCTCGGCAGGTGGCCATCTGGCATCCGTCATCTCCACCCTTACCGAGTTCGACGTGCGCCCAAACTTCACGATTCTGTTCTATCCGGTCATCTCGATGGACGAGCGTGTGTCGCACATGTGGTCATGCCGTAACTTCCTCGGTGAGGATCAGAAGAAGCCTGAGATGGTCCGCATGTACTCAACCAACAATGCCGTGCGCCGTCATCTCACACCGCCTGCCTGCATCATCATGTCGGGCGACGATAATCTGGTGCCGCCGCTCACCAACGGTCTGACTTACTATACTGCCATGCGTAATGCCGGCAACGACTGTGCGCTGTTCCTCTATCCCTCAGGCGGTCACGGCTATGGCTTTGCGCCCTTCTTCGCCTATCACGATGAGATGCTCGCCAACCTTGGCAAGTGGCTCGACCAGCTGAAGGCACCCAAGACCGACGCCATTCGCGTGGCCTGCATCGGCAACAGCATTACCGATGGTCACGGCATCGATCTGGCTCCCCGTAATGGCTATCCTGCCCAGCTGCAGCGCATCCTGGGCGATGATTACTGTGTGAAGAATTTTGGCGTAAGTGCCCGCACCATGCTCAACAAGGGTGACTATCCCTATATGAACGAGCTGGCTTGGCGCGATGCCCTGGCTTTCAAGCCTGACATCGTCATCATCAAACTCGGCACCAACGACTCGAAGCCCGAGAACTGGCAGTACAACGCTGAGTTCCGTCAGGATCTTGAGCAGATGATTACCACCCTCAGTCCGTCGTTGGCCCAGCCTGCCAAGAAGGGTAAGAAGGCCAAGAAGGGTCAGGCTGTAGAGCCCGTGAAACCTCAGATCTACCTCTGCACACCCATCCCCGCCTTCAAGTCCACTTGGAATATCAATGACTCTGTGATTGTCAACGGCATCATTCCTATTCAGAAAGAGGTAGCTGCAAAATACGGTCTGAAGGTCATCGACCTCCATACCCTCTATGCCAACGATGGCGATAAAATGCTGACCGACGGTATTCACCCTGACGACAAGGGTGCCCGCCGTATGGCGCAGATCATAGCAGCAGAGCTGAAGAAATAAGAGGTAAGAAGCAAAAAAGCTTCTTACGATTTTGCGAAGCTGAGGGCGAGCACGCTGATTTTCACGTCGCTCGCCTTTTGCATTTCCTTGGCACAGGCAACGATGGTGGCTCCCGTAGTTACCACATCATCGATCAATAGCAGGTGCTTTCTACAGATGCTGTTGCCATCGGTGAGTTCAAACACATCTTCCACATTCTCGTTGCGCTCCCAACGGCCCCGTTGTGTCTGGCTCCCCAAAAACTTCGTGCGCTTGATTACATGGCTGGCGATGGGCAGACCCGTCACTTCGCTCACGCCCTTCGCCAGTTCCAGACTCTGGTTATAGCCACGTTCGCGCACTCGTTTTCTTGCCAGCGGCACGGGAACGAGAACGTCAATGTCGTCAAATAGTCCACTACTCATCAGCTCCTTGGCCATCATCCGTCCCATCACCACGCCAATCTCGGGATGGTTCTTGTATTTCAGTTCGTAGAGGATATTGGCAGTTTCGGCATGCGGCTCATAGTAGAAGAGGGCGGTGGCCTTCTCGATGGAAATTTGTCCCCAGAACAGTTTGGCCATCACGTTCTCATAGAGGTCGCGTCCGAAGTCAGTGCGCGGCAGGTGCAGGTAACACTTACTGCACAGTGTCTCTTCTGTGATGGCAAGCCTGTTGCCACAGACGACACACAATCTTGGCGATATCAGGTCGAGCAATCGGCTCCAAAAGCTAATCTTCATCCTGTTCGAACTCGTCTTCGTTGATGCTGCTGGTGTCCAGACACTGGCGGATGATGTCGAAGGTAAAGCCGCGACCCAGTGCAAACCTCACCAGCTTTTGGTTGCGCTCGTAGTCGCTTTCTGCACGGATGCTCTTGCTCTTCTGCTTCAGCAGGGGCTTGAGCACCTTGAGATATTCCTCATCGCTGATCTCGTCGAGCACCGTCTGTTGGATGGCGTCGTCGATGCGTTTCAACCAAAGAGCCTGCTGCACTTTCCTGCGACCCCATTTGTTGTAGCGGATCTTGTCCTTCACGAAGGCTCGGGCATAGCGCTCGTCGTCCACATAGCGTTCCTTCACGAGCCGCGCCATCACACGGGCCTGCACCACTTCCTGCAGTTCCCATTTCTTCATCTTCTCGAGCATCTCGTGTTGGCAGTGCTCCGCATTGGCACACAGCGCGGCCAGTTGCAGGAAAGCCTCTTGTTCAGTCATTTCTTTTTTCATATCTTTTTAGCTTTAAGGAATCGTTGTTTACCAAACATGTCCTGTTTGATTTCTGTTTCTGAGAAGCCCAACTCGCGCACCATCGCTTCTGTTTCACAAGCATACAGCGGGTTCAGTTCGAAATAGAGCAGGCCGTCGGGCTTTAGGACTTTTCGACCAAAGTTGGCGATGGCGCGATAGAAGCACAACGGGTCGTCGTCAGGCACAAACAGCGCCAAGTGGGGCTCATGTTCCAGCACGTGCCTCCCCATCGTCGCCTGCTCCTTCTGGCATACGTACGGTGGATTGCTGACGATAAGATCGAAGGATTTAAGGGTGAGAGATTTGTTTTGCTCCCCAAGTTTTAGGATGTCCTGTTTTTCGAAGGTCACATCGGCACCGAGGGCTTCGGCATTCTTCTTTGCGATGCGTAAAGCATCCTCGGATATATCCCATGCCGTCACGTTCGCCTGAGGCATGTCCAGCGCCAGCGTTATAGCTATACACCCGCTCCCAGTCCCTATATCAAGTATCTGGTATTCTCTTACCTCTCTCCTCTTACCATTCCCGCTGACGCGCCTACCCGTAGCCTTTCTTACCTCTAAAATAATCTCACACAATTCCCCCGTTTCCGGTCTCGGAATCAGCACCCCTGGCTCCACATGAAACCGTCTTCCGCAGAACTCAGCAACACCCACGACATATTGCACGGGTATGCCCTTTTCCAGCCGCTGCATTATCGCTTCCAACTCTGCACGCTCAGCCTCGCCCATTTCGTCTGTCTTTCCACAGACAATATCCGTCAGCGAGAGTCCGAACCTCACATCAAGCACCCAACGGACAATGGCTTTTGCCTCGTCTGTATCATAAATGCCCGTCAGTCTGCGCCAGAGTGTTTCGTATTTCATTTGAGTGCAAAGATAGTATAAATCTTTAAGTTGTCCGCCACAAAGGTATAACTTTTTTCTGAATTACAATACAATCATGGCGTAAATTTTATAATGTCTCACATTTACAGATAGTCCAACAGTCCCTAAGAGAGATAAAATTCTGTGAAATTTGTCAATTTGCCTACACAGATGGAAAAAGACGGAAAAGATTATTTGTACTTTGGGAAATAATGCCTATCTTTGCACAAAAATAATGAGATGATAGATCAAGGCATAATATCACCAAAGATATGAAGAAATACAAAGACTTATTCATCGACTTCGACGATACACTCTACGACACCCACGGCAATGCAGTCATCGCCCTAAGCGAGACCTTTGGGGCTTTCCATCTTGAGCGTTATTTTTCAGACCCGCAGGTGTTCTATGATGCCTATTGGACTGCGAACATCGATCTCTGGACGCAATACGCAAAGGGAGAAATCACGCGCGATTACCTGATTGTAGAGCGCTTCCGTCGTCCATTAAGCATTGGCAAAGGGATTGAAGTGACCGAAGAACTCTGTCTGGAAATCAGCGACAAGTTTCTCGATTTCTGCGCCTCGAAACCCGGTGTTATCAACGGTGCCCATGAACTGATGGACTATCTGCGCCAAAAAGGCTATCGGATGCACATGTGTAGCAACGGCTTCCATGAAGTGCAATATAAGAAACTCGAAGCCTGTGGCCTGAAGGATTATTTCGACACCATCATTTTGAGTGAAGATGCCGGCGTGAACAAGCCTTCACCTCTCTACTTCGACTATGCGCTCAAAGTGTCAGGTGCCCATCGCGAAACAACCATCATGATTGGTGACAATCTGCAGAGTGATATTCTCGGCGCCCTCAACGCAGGCCTCGATGCCATGCTGTTTAACCGCTGGCAGGTTCCATCAGAAGAAATTCCACAGACTCTCACCTTCGTTGTTCCGACACTTAGCGATATCAAGTCGATTCTCTGAACAGCAGCTATACACAATGAAATGACAATGGACATACAGCATTATTATATAGAGAAAGGAAAGGGAGTACCGCTGATTCTCCTTCATGGGAATGGGGAGAACTGCGATTATTTTCAGGATCAGATAAGTGAGTTCTCCCGTTATTACCACGTCTATGCCATTGACACCCGTGGACATGGAAAGACACCGAGGGGCAATGCACCCTTTACTATCAGACAGTTTGCCGATGACCTGCTGGCGTTTATGGATATCCACCGGATAGAAAAGGCCCATCTGTTAGGATTCTCTGACGGTGGGAATATCGCAATGATCTTCGCGATGAAGTATCCTGGTCGCGTGAACCATCTTATACTCAATGGTGCCAATCTGGATGCAAAAGGCGTGAAACGTGCCATCCAGATTCCTATTGAGATAGGCTATAGGATTGCAAATATATTTGCGCGAAAGAGTGAATCTGCCAAACAAAAAGCAGAGTTGCTGGGACTAATGGTCAACGACCCGAATGTGCGACAAGAGGAACTTGCCGCCATTCAAGCGAAAACACTGGTCATTGCAGGAACCAAAGACATGATAAAGGAAGCGCATACGCGACTGATTGCCAGTAGCATTCCCGATTCCAAAGTGGTCTTCATCAAGGGAAACCACTTTATTGCAAAAAAAAGCCCGGAAGCATTCAACCGGGCAATCTTAGAATTCTTGCACTGACCTTACCTTTGCATCCAGATTTTGAACAACAAATAATAGTTACGATGAGAAAAAGTATGTTTTTCGGCTTTCTAGCCCTGTTTATATCACTATCCGTTCAGGCCCAGACGGCGCTGAAAAAGGTATATAACGAAGATATCAATCCCCTCGAACAGATCGACCAGGCCGTCTTCAAGGCCAAGGCTAACGGAAAACTCGTCGTCTGTCAAGTGGGCGGCAACTGGTGCCCCTGGTGCCTGCGCTTTGCCGACTTCGTTACGAACGACACGACCATCATCAAGGTCATCAACGAAAACTTTGAGTATATCCATGTGAACTACAATCCCCGCAAATCAGGTGGAGAGGAGAAGGAAAAGCAGGCTGCAGCCTTGATGAAGCGACTGGATAATTGCTGGCGTTTCGGCTTCCCTGTGTTCGTCGTCCTCGATGATGCAGGCAAGGTGATTCATATTCAGGATTCGAGTTTTCTGGAAGAAGGGCAGGGCTACAATCAGGAAAAAGTGCTGCGATTCTTCAAAAACTGGACACCTCAGGCCGTCAAAAACAGCTAAATATTTACTTCTTCTTTGCTTTCGGCATTGGAAGTGCCTTACACGTCTCGCAGACAAGCTCTGAGAGATAGTCGCTGTCGTCTACATCACCAATGTAGAAGTAATCCTTGGCTCCCTCATAAGGCGGACGCATATCCACCACTCGCAACAGTTTCCGGCCCGCCTCCGTCGGCTTCAGATAGAAACAGTCGTCGCAGATGAGCCCGAAGATCTTCCCGTTACAATAAATACCGTAGTCGCCAAACATCTTCTTGGTAACAATCACACCTGCCCCGCTACACTGGTCGGCTATGTACTGTACAAAATCCGCATTACTTGCCATTTTTTTCCTATTAGGTTTAAAACGATAGAGTTTTTATCTCTTCCTCCTCAAAAGCAAGATGGTATAGAACAGCGCCAAAAGGAGTAAGATAATTACGATGGAAGCGATAATGAGAATCAAGTTTGCCCTGGACTGGGCTGCCTGACTACTTTTCTCGACAACATTGATGACAGAGTTTACCTGATAGTACCGCATACGAGGGCAGAAGGCCAAATTGCACTCCTTGGCAAATTCAACATAGCGGTGGGCGCGGTTGATGTCACCATCATCAGCGAGATGCTCTGCCAAAAAAAGAAGCGAGGCCTGATTCATCACAGCACACTTAATATCGTCAAGGGCTGATTTACCCAGCCAATAACGGACCATTTCGTGATTATTGAGATGGTCATAGACCATCGATCGGTAGAAAGCTGCGTAAGCACTTTCATGCGTACTGTCAGCAACCTTTTGGAGCCATTGGTTGCTAAGTTCCAGAGCATCCTGATACAGTCGCCGGGCGCTAAGGATATCCATTTTCAGATGAAACCATTCATCGCTCCCCTCCTTTGTTATCATCAGTATAGAGTCGCGGTAATGATCCTGCAAGTCAAAATAGTGATGGCGTACATCGTTGCGCTGGGTATACGACCCTAACTCACCGCAGACATGCATCCAAGCATTATAATAATCGACAAGTCCCGTGTTATCGAGAGCTGATTTGTCGACACGACGGAGCAATTCCAGCGACTCGGCGTGCATGTCGGATGTAGAGCACTGATATGCCAACATGGAACGGAAACGCCCAATAAGGTCAGGACGATGGAGAGAATCGGCAAGGGAGATACAGAGCTCAGCATAATGAATGGCAGAGTCATTCCTATAGGGCTCATAGAGCCGGAAGAGTTTTTCGGCCATCAAGACGCGCCCCTCTACACTCTTCTCATTCAGGAGACTATCCTGACGGGCAGCAATCTGTTGCTTCCGCTTTGCCACATATTGTGGCGACTGGCAGATGGCATAATCAATCTGCTGATAGAGTGCGTCGAGGTCTAAAGACTCTTTTTCTTGAGCAGAAACCGTAGGGACAAACCCTATAACCATGATAAATAAGAGCATGCGTATCATCTTGCAATCCCTTTCATTTAAATTTGTTTATGCGACGGCAAAATTAAGAAAAATCCCCCGTTCTGCAAAAAAACAGCACTTAAAGATGCTTAATTAGGTTAAATAATCTTAAATTCGTTCTTCTTTCCACTTTTCAACTTCCGCTTTCCACATAATCTTTGTACTTTTGCAGTCCGATTTAGGGGAGAGACTTAGAATCCCCGTGAAATGTTGTGTGAATAGCGGCGTCTTTGGCCGGGCGAAGCGGTTCGTGAATCAGCGTTTCTTACGTTCGTTAGACTTGCAGCCGGGAGTTAGACCTCGGATGTGGGTTTATGTGCGTACATTAATTAATAAGTTAAACTGTTTTTTAGTAGTAAAATTTAAAAATGAACACTTTAAGTTACAAGACTATTTCCGTGAACAAGGAAACAGCGAAGAAGGAGTGGGTGGTTATCGATGCCACAGACCAGGTTGTTGGTCGTCTCGCTTCTAAGGTAGCCAAGCTGATTCGCGGAAAGTACAAGCCAACTTTCACCCCGCATGTTGATTGCGGTGACAACGTCATCCTTATCAATGCCGATAAGGTGGTATTCACTGGTAAGAAAGAGACTGATAAGGTCTATACCCGCTACACAGGTTATCCTGGTGGCCAGCGCTTTCAGACGCCCGCTGAGCTTCGCAAGCGCAATGGTGGTGTGGAGAAGTTCCTCCGTCACGCCGTAAAGGGTATGCTGCCAAAGGGTCCCCTCGGACGCAGCCTGCTGAACAACCTCTACATCTATGAGGGTACAGAACATCCGCACGAGGCTCAGAAGCCAAAGGCAATTGATATTAACCAGTATAAATAATAAGGAAAGATGGAA
>JAFZCU010000021.1 GCA_017556145.1 Prevotella sp.
AGATGCATCGGGGTTGATACCCTGACCAATCTGTCCGAGCGGTGTGGCAGCGGTGAAGCCATCGGGCAGGTCGTTACCCAGTCCGAAGATGCTGCTCTGAGCCACCCAGACGGTGTCGCCCGTCATCTTGGCGGGATAGGCGAAGAACAGAAACATACGGGCTGCGATGGCGGGGTTGAAGATGTTCATACCCGTACCACCGAAGATCTCCTTACAGAAGATGACCGAGAAGGCGCAGGCCAGTGCCAGCATCCACAGCGGACAACCGATGGGGATGATGAGCGGGATGATGATACCCGAGACGAGGTAACCCTCCTGAATCTCCTCGCCTTTCCACTGGGCCCAGGCGAACTCGATGCCCAGACCGACGATATAGCTGACGAGGATCTTTGGCAACACAGCCAGGAAACCATAGAAGAATATCTCGCAGAAACTCACCGTTGCCAGCGTTCCAGCAGCAAGATAGTTCTGATAGCCGATATTGTACATACCGAACAGCATGGCAGGCATCAGGGCGATGACCACCATACTCATGATGCGCTTCGAGTCGATGGCGTCGTGAATATTCACGCCACCAGCCTTCGTCGTGTCGTTAGGCACGTAAAGGAAGGTCTCAAAGCCGTCGAACACCGAACGGAAAGCATGCAGCTTGCCACCCTCTTCGAAATTCGGCTTGATCTTATTTAAATAATTCCTTAAAAAGCTCATAGTTTAATTTGACAATTTGACTATTTCACAATTTACGCATTCTCCTTTCGGAGGATGTTGAGACCTTCACGCACGATGCGCTGTAATTCAAGCTTAGAGGAGTCGACGAACTCTGCCAGGGCGAAGTCCTCAGGCGAAACCTCGTAGATGCCCAGCGCCTCCTGACGGTCGATGTCGCCAGCGATGATCGCCTTGATGAGGTATTCGCCGTAGATGTCCATCGGCAGCACCTTGTCGTACTCACCACTCATGATCATGTGGCGCTCGCCACCCTTCACACGGGCATCGAGGGCATAATTCTTCTTGCCACAGAGCCAGGAGAAATAGCTGCGGTTGACAGAGAACTGCCTGAAGCGCGGAAGAATCCAACCCAGCATCTCGTCGGCATCGTTGCCTTCGGGAATGACGGTAATCTCAGAGGTGTGAGCGCCCAGATAGCCTTCCTTCGTAGTGGGACGGCCCGTGAGCACGTTACCATTGATGATGCGCACGCTCTTTGAGGCGTCGTAGCTGTTGGAGAGCAGCGTAGAGAGTTCCTCGCCCACCAGCATATCCACGTAGGCAGGATTCGTGATCTCGCTGCCGCAGAGGGCGATGGTACGTGTGAGGTTTACCTTACCGGTGTTCAGCAGACGACCGATAAAGAGCACGACTGTCGGATCGCCGATGGTCCACACCACTTCGCCCTTGTTCACCGGGTCGATGTGGTTCACCTGAACACCCACATTGCCAGCAGGACATTTGCCTGAGAAAACGTTGACATCGACATCCCTCATGCTTTCCAGCTTGGAACCGACACCGACGCCGAGATAGGTCTTGGCAATCTTCGAGAGGGCTGTCAGACCGGTCTGGAAATCCTGCTCCTGACCTGCCACCTCGAACTCAAAGTCAGCGGCAAGGGGCTTGTCCCTGAGGGCAGAAACAAAAATTGCCTTCGGTTGGACACCTGGGTTGGTGGACACAGCATAAGGCAACTGATTGATGTAACCAAACATGCCTGCTTCCAACAGCGCATTTATCACCTGCTCGCCACTCATGCTGCCGACATCGCGCTTACCGAAGTCTGTAAACACCTGTTGCGCATCGGCATCGACCTTGATCGAGAGCACTTTCCTGCGTTCGCCACGTACCACCTCGCGGACCATGCCGCTCACTGGCGATGCAAACTTCACATCGGGATACTGTTTGTTGACAAACAAGGCATCCCCGGCTTTGACCTTATCGCCCTCCTTGACTACAACCTTCGGAGTAACCCCCTCGAAATCGTCAGGCACCAATGCATATCTGCCATTAGACTTCAACTGGATCTTTTTCTCCTCAGCCTTGCCTTGAAGATGAATGTCCAAGCCTTTGCTTAATTTAATTAAGTTACCTTCCATTTATATAAATGTTTGTGAATAGTTGTACCAAGATGGATGCAAAATTAATAAAAAATATGTATAGTCTGCGGATTTCTTTCCGAAAATTGCAGAAATCACAACTTTTTATCGTACATTTGCGGAAAAATTCGCGGATACCAGCATTTGATTGCCATCCGTAACTAACAGAAATCGTCAAATTGAAGACACTGAAGCACATCATCAATTGGACCGTATGGAGCCTCCTGGCACTATACCTCTTGGTGATAGGGGCGACCCGTCTGCCCTTCTGTCAGAGCTTCATTGGTGAGAAGATTGCGCAGGCCATCGGCGAACGACTGGGTACCCATGTGAGCGTGGGGCGTGTGGACATTGGGTTACTGAACCGTATCATCCTCGATGATGTGAGTATCTTGGATCAGCAGAACAAGCAGATGCTGAGAATCTCCCGTATCTCTGCAAGTATCGACCTATTGCCCATGACTGACGGGAAAATCCGCATATCATCGGCACAATTGTTTGGTGCTCATGCCCAATTCTACCAGAAGAACTCGCTGTCGAAGCCCAATTTCCAGTTTGTCATCGATTCACTGGCATCGAAAGACACTATCAGTCATACTCCTCTCGACCTCCGTGTGAACACCTTTATCATCCGACATTCGAGTGTGAGTTTCGACCGTCAAGATGTTGCAAAGACTCCAGGCATGTTCAATCCACAGCATCTGTTTGTTTCTGATATCAGTGCCCATCTTTTAATAAAGGCTTTGACAGATGACTCACTGGATATTCAGGTTAAGCGACTTGGATTCCAAGAGCGTTCAGGCATCATCGTCAGTCGTCTGGCTCTTCGCTTGAATGCCGACAAGAAGCAGGCCAGATTGCGTGAATTTCTGTTGGAGATGCCCAGTTCGCGCCTACAGATTGATAGTCTGAATGCGGATTATCAATGGGATGAAAATGGTCTTATGACCTCATCACTTGTCTACAATGGTTCTATTGATAATTCCTTCATAACACCTTCTGACCTAAGAGTTTTTGTTTCATCATTAAAGAATTACCAAAGGAAAATTACGCTCTCAACACGTTTTAATGGTACCTATCGGCATGTTGACATACCACGCTTGGAAATAGCCTCGGAAACTGGTGA
>JAFZCU010000128.1 GCA_017556145.1 Prevotella sp.
AGGCCATCATCTTTACAGGTGGTATTTCCAAAGCCGGCAAATGGTTGTAGCAGCCAACCCAGAAATCATTCGAGGAGCATGTGTTCCATAATATCCAGGGCAAGGTGAAGTTCCTTTTGTCTGATCTGGATGAAAGCGAGCGCAATATCCTTGGTGCGAGTGTGCTGGCTTGGGAGGTTAAGGAATATTCGCTGTTTATTGAATAGTAAAAGGAAGATGTTATGGATTATATAGATAGAATTAAGACCAGAGTCGTTGGTGTCGACATCCGTGAAGTAAAAACCACCTATGCCGTGGTGGATATCCGTGGTGAGATTATCTCGATGTAATATATCATGACGTCGGATTATCCTGATGTAAATGATTATGTCAGTGCCTTGAGTGAGAAGATCATTATGCTGGTCGAGGAAAACGGCGGTTATGAAACGATACGTTCTATCGGTTTGAGTGCGCCGAGTGCCAACTTCATGACGGGCTGTATCGAGCATGCTGCCAATATGCCCTGGAAAGGCGTAATCCCTATGGCTGCCATGTTACGTGACCGTCTGGGACTGGCCGTCGCACTGGCCAACGATGCACATGTGACGGCATTAGGTGAGAAGGCTTATGGCAGTGCGCATGGACTGAAGGACTTCGTGGTGGTATCTATCAGTCATGGCGGTTTGGGCAGTTGTATCTTCATGGACGGCAAGCCTTATCTTGGTGTGAATGGCTTTGCCGGTGAGGTAGGCCATTCGTGCGTGCAGGTCGACGGGCGTGAATGTGGCTGTGGCCGCAAGGGATGCCTGGAAACCTATTGCTCTGATAGGGGGCTTATCCAGACGGTCAAGGAACTGCTTGATGAGGGCGAGCCGTCGGCTTTGAGGGATCTTAAGAATATCAGTGCACAGACTGTTTCCTATTATTGTGATAAGGGCGATGTGGTGTCTATCGAGGCTTTCCGCCGTTTAGGTTTCATGCTGGGCCTTGGCCTGGCCAACTATGCCTCCATCCTGAATCCTGAGGCCATCATCCTCACCGGTGATATGATGCAGGCTGGCAAATGGCTGATAAAACCGATGCGTAAGTCGTTCGAGGAACATGTGTTCCATAACATCCAGCGGGAGACTCGCCTGCTCGTCTCCATCCTCAAAGAGGGTGAGCGCGACGTGCTTGGAGCCAGTGCTTTGGCCTGGGATGTGAAAGAGTATTCATTGTTTAAATAAAAATTCGTGAGAATGGAGGAGAATAATATCAAGACTAAGGTCGTTGGTGTGGATATCAGCATCGAGAGTACCACCTATGCGATGGTGGATGTCAGAGGTAATATCCTGGCAGAAGACTCATTCCCGACATTGGATTATCCTGATGTGAATAATTTCGTGACGGCATTGAGTGAGAATATTGTGATGATGGTAGAGCAGAACGGTGGTTATGAGACGATCCGTTCCATCGGCGTCAGTTGCCCCAGTACCAGCTCGGTCTCTGGATGTATCGAGAATGCGGCCAACCTCCCATGGAAGGGTATCGTACCGTTGGCAGCCATGCTGCGCGACCGGATCGGATTGGCTGTGGGCTTAGCTAACGATGCACATATCTCTGCTTTGGGCGAATATGCTTATGGCTGTGCCCACGGTATGAAGAATTTCGTTACCGTCAGCCTGGGTGTCGGCATCGGCAGTTGCTTCTTCTCTGATGGCAAGGAGCATCGTGGTCATGGCGGCTATGCTGGCGAGTTCGGACATACTTGTGTCTATCCTGATGGCCGTGAGTGCGGTTGTGGCAACAGGGGCTGTCTGGAAGCCTATGTGGGAGCCAAGGGTATTGTCCAGACGGCTCTTGAGATGATGGCGGAAAGTGATGCGCCCTCACTGATGCGCAATCTGGAGAAATTGTCGCCACGCACCATCAAAGAGTGCTGTGACGAGGGCGATGAGATGGCCATCGAGGTCTATCGTCGTACAGGCCATATCTTAGGTCAGGGTTTAGCAACTTATGCTTCCTTGATCGATCCTGAGGCTTTCATCTTTACGGGCGGTATATCCCATGCAGGCCATTGGCTGTTGGATCCTGCCGAGGAAGTGTTCGAAAAACTGGTATTCGGCAATTTGAAGCATAAGGTCAGGATGATTGTCTCGACTTTCAATGACCGTGAGCGCGACGTGCTGGGGGCCAGTGCCTTGGCATGGAGCGTACCTGAGTATTCACTCTTTAAGTAAACGTTGTGAACGTAGAAAGAATAAACCGGATTATCAACGAGAAACCAAACCTGAGTACCGCCCTCGGCATGGAGTTCATCTCCACGCCAGAGGATGATACTTGTATGGCACGCATGAAGGTTGACGAGCGCAATCGCCAGCCTTTTGGCTTTCTAAGCGGAGGCGCTTCATTGGCTTTGGCCGAGAATGTGGCAGGCGTCGGCTCTTCAGCCCTCTGTCCGCATTGTGCCTGTGTAGGCATCGAGGTCAGTGGCAGTCATGTGAAAGCGGTGGCTGAGGGAGATTGCGTTACAGCGTATGCCCGTCTGCTAAACCGGGGGACCACCCTCCACGTCTGGAATGTGGATATCAAGGACTCTTCTGGCGAACTGATTTCAAATGTCCGCGTTACCAATTATATCATCAAGCAGAAGAAAGAATGACGGCTTACGCCATATACAGATTGCCCCATGAAGACCACGCCACTCTGATCAAACAGACAGAAGGTGAACCTGTGGAACTACTCTCTCTCACGGAGTTGAAGGGTCGTCAGGGATTTGTTGTAGCGCCCTTCGAAGTTAATGCAGAACAGCCGATTCTGGTGATCCAAGGGGATGAGACGAAGGTTGTTCTTGAGGAAAGAGAAAAGCTGGAGGATGAAGGGGAAAGAAAAAAGTCAGCCCCTTCGTTGCATTATTCCATCGACTTTGCCAATTATCATTCACAATTGGAGAACGATACTTTCCAAAAGATTGTCTTAGCGCGCTGTGCAGACGAAAAGCTGGGAGAGAATGTGGAGCCGATGGAATTGTTTTATCGG
The DNA here is from genome assembly GCA_017556145.1 of Prevotella sp. GTDB lineage: Bacteria > Bacteroidota > Bacteroidia > Bacteroidales > Bacteroidaceae > Prevotella. The sequence goes on from JAFZCU010000128.1 coordinate 2,998, forward strand.
GCTTGTTCATTGTATCCGCGATTGTTCATTGCTTTGGTGGAGACAGAGAAGAGTGGATGCTGGTTGACAGCAACGCCAGAGATATTGTTAGACGGAAAGGACTCTGACTGGCGAACCATCGCTCTGGCTGGAACCATGAAACTGGAAGGTGACCAGCTGAATGGTGAGGGCGAGACCTTGCGATGGAGTACCAAGAACATTCAGGAGCAGCGCATCGTGGCTACCTATATCACAGAGTGCCTGGAGCAGTTTACTGGTGATTTCCGTGAGGAAGGGCCAAGAACGGTAAGGGCAGCAAATCTGGTACATCTGAGGAGTGACTTTACATTTAAATTCGATAGTCAGGATTATATAGGCGAACTGCTGAATACCCTGCATCCTACACCAGCTGTGTGCGGACTGCCCAAGCGCGAGGTGTTTCAGTTTATCGTGAAAAACGAGCATACGCCACGCAGATACTATAGTGGTTTTATGGGACCACTTGGAGTCCGTGAAACCCATCTGTATGTATCGCTCAGGTGTATGAACATCGATGGGCAAAACTGTCATCTCTATGCTGGTGGAGGTTTGCTGAAGGACAGCACTGAAGAGCAGGAGTGGCAAGAGACGGAGGCAAAACTCGAAACGATGAGAAGAATTTTAGACATAAGGACATCACATGTATAGTAATAAGGAGAATGTCAACATATTAACGGCCCTTCTGATCGCTCATGGCGTTAAACATGCGGTGGTTTGTCCTGGAAGTAGGAATTCACCCATTGTGCATAACCTCAATGAATGTCCTGACATCGCATGCTATCCTGTGACGGATGAACGCTCCGCAGGCTTTTATGCCTTAGGCATCGCTCTATGTGAGTCTGAGCCTGTGGCCGTCTGTGTCACCAGTGGTACGGCACTGCTGAATCTTGCGCCTGCAGTGGCTGAGGCTTATTATCAGCATGTGCCGTTGGTCGTGATCTCTGCAGATCGCCCGCCACAGTGGATAGACCAACTCGATGGCCAGACGCTCCCGCAGCCTGATGCCTTAGGGCGTTTCGTCAAGAAAGCCGTCTCTTTGCCTGAGCCTTACTCCGATGAAACACGATGGCACTGTAACCGCCTCGTCAACGAAGCGCTGCTGGAAACACGTCATCATGGTGATGGCCCTGTGCATATCAATGTCCCCATCTCTGAGCCGTTGTTTGAATACAATATCTCCGAATTGCCTGAAGAACGGAGTATCTGTTTGCTGAATCCAAGATGTTATAAATCTCTGCTGTCGGTAGAGTGCGCAGGACAGTTCTTCATATCGAAGAAACCGATGGTGATAATAGGACAGATGTCAAGAGAGGTATTAATACCACAGGAACTCTATTCGATATCCTTATGTGCCGTCGTGTTCAACGAGTCGTTGAGTGTCGGTAATGGTGGCGAACATTTCGATGAGGTGCTTTATGCTGTTGGTGATGATCCTGATTATCAACCCGATTTTGTCCTCTATCTGGGCGATACGATGGTAAGCAAGCGTGTCAAACAATGGATGCGGAGATTGAAAGATGCACATATCTGGGCTGTTACTGAGGATGGAAGTATTCACGATACTTCAATGCAGTTGTATGGCGTTATAGAGGGCCATCCTGCCGACGTGATAGACGATCTGGTAGAAACAGCGGGGATTAAAGCTATTCAGTCTACGGAGGCTTTTAAAACACGATGGGAAAAGGTATTTGCCAAAGCCGATAAACATGCAGGGAAATATCAGCCTGCCTATTCTGAGATGGCTGCGGTAAAGTGCTTTGAAGAACAGTTGGGACCAGCAGAAGATTGTTATGTACATTATGGTAACAGCAGCGCCATCCGTCTGGCGAATATCTACGCCCGCCATTATGTCTATTGTAATCGTGGCGTGAATGGCATTGATGGCTCCCTCTCCACGGCAGCAGGCTTTTCGGTTGTAAAGGACGATGATGAAACAGTTTTTTGCGTCATTGGCGACCTGAGCTTCTTCTACGATCAGAATGCCCTTTGGAATCAGAACCTGCGGGGCAATTTCCGCATTCTCCTGCTCAACAATGGGAAGGGTGGTATCTTCAATCTGTTGAGAGGTCTCGAACAGAGTCCCGCCCGAGATAAATATGTTGCTGCCGGGCATCATACCTCTGCTGAGGGCATCTGTTTGCAGAACAACGTTAAATATCTGAAGGCTACCAACATGGAAGAGATGCAACAAGGTATCGACACCTTATTAAATATAGAGAGTAATCGTCCTGTGCTGTTGGAAGTCTTTACTGATGCAGCAGAGGATGAACGAGTATTTAAAGAGTATTATCAAAGTATTAAGTTATGAGAGCGTGGAAACAAATACGTGAGTTTAAAGAGATTTTGTTCGAAGAATATAATGGTATCGCCAAGATCACCATCAACCGTCCGCAATATCGCAATGCATTTACCCCCAAGACCACTTGGGAGTTGAGTCAGGCGTTCTCGATGTGTCGCGAGATGCAGGATATCAGTGTGGTGTTGTTGACTGGTGCTATGAGTGAAGTGCCTGAGGGCAAGACACTGGCCGATGTGAAACATGCCTTCTGCAGTGGTGGCGATATGCATGTGAAGGGCCGTGGCGGCTATGTCGACGAGGAGGGTGTGCCTCGTCTGAGTGTCCTCGACGTACAGATGCAGATCCGTCGTCTGCCCAAACCTGTGATTGCAATGGTGAATGGTTATGCCATCGGTGGCGGACATGTGCTCCATCTGGTGTGTGACCTGACGATAGCCTCGGAGAATGCCATCTTTGGACAAACAGGTCCAAAGGTGGGTAGTTTTGATGCTGGTTTTGGTTCTTCGTATCTGGCCCGTATCGTGGGTCAGAAGAAGGCTCGTGAAATCTGGTTCCTCTGTCGCCAATATACGGCTCATGAGGCTGAGGCAATGGGCATGGTGAATAAGGTTGTGCCTATTGAGCGTCTTGAGGATGAATGTGTGGAGTGGGCTGAAATTATGATGGAACGTTCGCCTTTAGCCCTCCGAATGATTAAGGCCGGACTGAATGCGGAACTCGATGGACAGGCGGGTATTCAGGAACTTGCGGGCGACTGCACCATGCTTTATTATTTCCTCGACGAAGCCCAAGAAGGCGGTAAAGCCTTCCTGGAAAAGCGCAAGCCCGACTTCAAGAAATATCCCAAGCTTCCATGACCTATGAGATTGAGGAGCGTGTGCTCCATTTTAAGCAGCCGGCAGGCACTTCGCGCGGTGTCTATACCATCCGCAAGATCTGGCTCGTTCATCTCTACGAGGGTGATTGTCATGGCGTAGGGGAGTGTGCACCATTACCTGATCTTAGCTGTGATGCGATGGAGCATGAAAGGTATGAGGCGTTACTTCGTCAGTTCTGCAAGAAACTATGTGAGACCGGTGAGATGGACTACGATGCATTGAGGGATTATCCTTCAATGTTGTTTGGCCTCGAAACAGCCCTGCTTTCCTTACATTCCTCTCTCCTCTCACCTCTTACCTCTCACTTCTTATTTGATACGGCCTTCAGTCGTGGTGAAGTCGGTATTCCTATTAACGGTCTTGTCTGGATGGGCAATTACGATGAGATGCTTCACCGTCTGGAAACCAAGCTTGAACAAGGTTTTAGATGTGTAAAGTTAAAGATCGGTGCCATCGACTTTGACCAAGAGCTGGACTTGATAAAGAGGATCAGAGAAAGGTTCTCCTTCCACGAAGTAGAACTCCGTCTCGATGCCAACGGCGCCTTTCCTTACAACGAGGCCCTTTATAAGCTCGAGCTCCTCTCTCAATACGCTATCCACTCCATCGAGCAGCCCATCCGTCAGGGACAGTGGGCCTATATGGCTGAGCTCTGTCGCGAGTCACCTCTCTCCATCGCCCTCGACGAGGAACTCATCGGAGTCAACGACCCCGCGATGAAGCGCCACATGCTCAACATCATCAAGCCCCGTTACATCATCCTTAAGCCCTCTCTTCACGGTGGCATGGCTGGCTGTCGCGAGTGGATTGATATTGCTCGCGATATGGGTATCGGCTCGTGGATTACCTCTGCCCTCGAGAGCAACATCGGCCTGAATGCCATCGCCCAGTTTGCCGCCTCTATCTATGGCGACCACATCACCATGCCACAGGGCCTCGGCACCGGTCAGCTCTTCACCGACAATATCCCAATGCCTTTGGAAATCAGAGGCGATCAGTTATGGCGATGTCGTTAGAGGCATTCCTTGAAGAGTGGAATAACCCTTCGGAAACACTATTGGTGTATACCAGCGGCAGCACGGGTACTCCTAAGCCCATGATGGTTGAGAAGCATCGTATGCTTGCCTCTGCCCGTCGTACTAACGATTTCCTCGGCCTCCAGCCTGGCGACACCGCTCTGCTCTGTATGTCGCTCGACTTCATCGCTGGCAAGATGATGGTCGTTCGCGCCCTCGAACGCCAGTTACGATTAGTCACTGTCGCTCCCAGTGGCCATCCCTTGGCCGCCCTCAATGACCAGACTTCCCTCGATTTCGCTGCGATGGTCCCCTTGCAAGTCTACAACTCCCTCCAAGTTTCCATTGAGCGTGAGCGTCTGATGCAGATCCGCCACCTTATCATCGGTGGGGGAGCTATCGACGATGCCCTAGCTTCAGAACTGAAAAACTTCCCCAATGCCGTCTGGAGTACTTATGGCATGACTGAGACCCTCTCTCACATCGCTCTCCGTCGCCTTTCTGGCCCTGAAGCCTCTATCTGGTACACTCCCTTCCCCTCCGTCCGTGTCAGTCTTTCCGAAGAAGACACTCTTATCATCGATGCCCCCGAGGTCTGCCCCAATCCCCTCGTCACCAATGATATTGCTGAACGATCTCCTGATTATTCGAAATTTCGGATTATCGGAAGAAAAGACAACATCATCTGCTCCGGAGGCCTGAAGATTCAGGCTGAGGAACTCGAGCGTCAGCTCCGTCCCCACATGCGCGTACCTTATATAATTACCAAGCGTCCCGATGAGAAATTCGGCGAGATTGTCGTCCTGCTCACCGAAGGCTCCACAGATGAAGCCCGTGAGGTCTGCGAGCGCATCCTACCCCGTTTCCACCAGCCTCGCGCCTATCTCCACGTCTCCAGCATCCCCCTTACCGCCACTGGCAAACCCGCCCGCCATGAGGCAGCGCTATTAGCCGACAATAACAATTAGTGACAATCGCCATTGATCTTATTCTCATAATTGGCAATCTGAGCCTATTTCGATATGTTTTCTTTGGGCAGTGGCAGTTTCTTTGTATTTGTAGAACTCGTTTACCAAGCTCTTGTAGCCTAATTGTTTAAGCTGTGCATAGTCGGTTCTGTAATTGGCCTTGTTGTGTTTCCCCGTGCTCAGGAAGCGGATGTTCTGCTGAAGGTAGTGATCGATTTCCTTGAGTCCGTCGGTGGTGTTGATGACAGGGAAAAACCACCTGGACCATGTGAGGACTTCGGTATCGTCGTTCTCAAAAAAGACACGATTGAAACGGTTGATGAGCGCTTTCATGGCCTTTTCGGGCTCAATGTGCTTTTTGTTGCGCCAACGCATCAGCGACTTGGTGGCACGTTTGATTTTGCCTTTCATCTTTCTCTTGGTGGCTTCCGAGATGTCGATGATGTGTGCATGGCACTTGAATCCTAAAAATTCGTAGGCATCATCGGGCGTATATATTTTTTCCTTATCGGGGTTTATTTCAAGCCTATATTGCCTGAGGAATTCTGCCATTTTCCCTTTGTAGGTCTCGAGTGTATCCAAGTCGGGCGCAAATAGGATAATATCGTCGGAATAGCGTGCATAAATGACATTGGCTTCACTGAAATATCGGTCCACTTTTTTTAAATAGACGTCGGCCAGGAAGGGTGAAGTGGGGGTGCCGGCCATCACCCCGTGGTTTTCAATGATGGTTTCGCCGTTGAAGACGACTCTGTTGTCGGTCAACATGTTTTCAAAGAAACGGTACAAAGGCGGATCACCGGTCATCATCTCCGCCAGCATCGGCAGCAGGATATCTATGGAAATGGAATTGAAATAGTCATGGATGTCGAGTTTGTAGGCCCACATCTTCCGACCTCTGATGGCCTGGTTGATGTGAAAGATGGCATCACTCGCTTTCATGCCCCTACGGAACGCATAGCAATTCGGTGCAAAACACCGATCGTAATCATAGAGCTTGAAGGCCATGAGTTTGAGGAGCATCATCTCGTCGGGCGCAAAACTATAGACCACACGTTTCTTTCCCGTGCCCATCTTATTGATAATCTTCTTCGTGGGAATGCCTAATCGCTCGCCTTGGGCTATCTTCTGCGCCAGAGGGAGGTACGCTTCACGTTCCACATAACTGTCGGCTTCTTTAAACTCATGCCAAGTGAAACGACCTTTCAGCAGTCGATAGGCAAGAAACTCTTCCCATGTTTCTTGTCGGGAAAGTTGCGTCAGGATGCTCTCCATGATGAAAAAAAGAAAAAGGGGATTGATTTTGAATCCGCAAAATTGCGGATCACGAGAGGATACCTTGCCCCGTTTGCCTGCAAAACATAGATGTGTGCGGGTAAGGCTGCCTCCATTGCAGGCGCAGCACTGCTGCATCCCCTTTTTCAGTAAATCTTAGTCCAGAAACTTGCGAATGCGTCCGATGACATAACTTCTTTCGTTGGGCATCTGCGTGTAGAAGTTGATGTAGGGAAGATTTAACTTCTCAGCGTACATCCTTGCAATCAGATACTTCACGTTCTCATCATGGCTATGGCCTTTGCCGAGCATCACCACACCCTTGGGGCTGCCGCCAGCTTCGAGCAAGAACGTGTAGGGCTGTCCCCATTCGGCTCTATAGACCTGACGCGGACGTGTCGTGTAGAGCTGTTCCTCATCGCTGACGAATCCAACGAGGTCGGTCACCTTGACGTTCTCACGAATCGTGTACGACGGGAATTCACTCAGCAGAATCTCCTTGAAATAGCTTTTCCATTCTGCATCAGTCTTTTCTCTTTCCACTTCCGCGCTCGGAGAAACCGGACGCTGTGTAGGACGGACCTGTTGTGTGGATGACACATTGTTCTTTGAATCGTCAAGATTGTCCTTGACTATATCCACAACCTTCAACAATAATTTACCCCAATCCATAGTTTTCTGTTTTTAAAATTCATTAATGACTTGGCAAAGGTAAGCAAAAAAACTGAAACAAACAACACATTGGTGCTTTTTTTCATTTGAAAAGAGAGATGCAGCTGCTTTCACAAGTGGCTGCATCCGCGATTAGTTAGTAATATGATTAGGCCATTAAGCTGATTGGTCCGTTTTCAGGGCCGCGTTTCGGGCGCGGCTGCAGTGGAATCCTGCTTAGCCCTCGCGATAGAAGTCGAGGGCTTCGTAGATCTCTTCCTTCGTGGCGGTCTGGTTGATGCGGATGTCGCCGATGCCACCGAGCAGGGTGAAATTGATGCTGCCCGCCGTATTCTTCTTGTCATGCGTCATGAGCTCGAGGAGGGTGGGGTAGTCATCGCAAGTGACGGGCATGCGGCCGTAATGTTCACGGATGAAACTGACGGTCTGGCGCATCTTGTCGGTGGGGAAGCCAGTCTTAACGGTGCTCAGGTAGAGCTCGCAGACAAGGCCATAGGCGACGGCGTAGCCGTGAAGGATGGGAGTATGGCTGAGTGCAAACGACTCGAAGGCGTGGCCAACGGTATGGCCGAGGTTGAGAGCCTTGCGGAGACCATGCTCTAAGGGATCCTCGGTGACAATGCGCTGCTTGACGGCCACGCTGTCGGCCAGCATGCGCTGGAGAGTGGCAAGGTCTAAGGGCTCGGCATCGAGATTGAAATTGATCAGTTCTGCCCACATCGCCTCGTTGGAGATGAGGCCGTGCTTGAGCATCTCGGCATAGCCGGAGAGAATGTTCTCACGGTCGAGGGTGCGCAGGAACTGTGTGCTAAGGATGACCGTAGCGGCATTGTTGAACACTCCGATCTCGTTCTTCAGGCCTCGGAAGTTGATGCCTGTCTTACCGCCGACACTGGCGTCGACCATGGCGAGCAGGGTGGTGGGGATGTTGATGTAGTTGATGCCGCGCTTGAAGGTGGAAGCCGCGAAGCCGCCCAGATCGGTCACCATGCCGCCACCTATATTTATTAATAAGGTGTGGCGGGTGCCGCCCATACGTCCGAGTTCTTCCCAGACATGGGCCAGTGATTCAAGCGTCTTGTGGGTGTCTGTAGCCCCGATGCTGATGACCTCAGCACCCTGAAGGCAGGGAAAGCCGCTGACCACAGGCCAGCAGAGCGTTCGGGTGGTATTGTCGGTGAGTATGAAGAGCCTATCGTGCTCGCAGGCCGCGATGGCGCTGGCGAGCGACGTCTCCAAATTCTCCGCTATTTCTACCTGTTGGGGGTTCATTATCCTTTAATGGTCATTTTTGCGAGTGCAAAGATAGTCAAAATTTTAGAAAATCGTCTAAAAAGAAGAAAATAATTGTATAATTTACATTTTTTTTCTTAGGATTGATTAAACTTTTGAAATTTTGCTGCGTCAAAAGAGCAGAATTTTGAAAAAACTATATGAAAAGATTACTGATTTTGATGATTGTCTGCGTAACGACAATCGCTGGATTTGCTCAACGGACCGTAACCGGTAAAGTAGTAGAACAAGACACTAAGGACGCTGTGATTCAAGCGACAGCCTCTCTTTTAAGTGGTGAGAAAGTGGTATCCAATGCCGTAACTAATGCTGATGGTAACTTCAGCGTGAAGGCGCCGAGCGATGGCACCTTTACGCTGAGAATTACCTATGTGGGTTTCAAGACCTACACGAAGAAGATTACCGTTGCCGATGGTAAGGGGGTGTCGGCAGGCACCATCAGTCTGGCGCCTGATGCCATCATGCTGCAGGGTGCTACTGTGACAGCCCACCTGGCCAAGGTGGTGTCGAAGGGTGACACCCTTATCTTCAATGCCGATGCCTATCGTGTGCCTGAGGGCTCTGTGGTAGAGGAACTGGTGAAGCGTATGCCAGGTGCCGATATCGACGAGAATGGTAACATCACCATCAATGGTAAGCAGGTGCAGAAGATCAAGGTGGACAGTAAGGACTTCGGTGATGCCCAGACGGCGCTGAAGAACCTGCCTGTCTCGATTATTGAAAAGGTTCGCGCGTATGAGGAGAAGAGCGACTTGGCCCGTATCACCGGTATCGACGATGGTAACGAGCAGATGGTGCTCGACTTCGGTATCCGTGCCGGTATGAACCGTGGTATGATGATGAATGCCGACTTGGGCTATGGTACCAAGGACCGCTATTCTGGCCGTCTGTTCGGTATGTATATGCGTGACGACTATCGCGTGATGGGTATGTTCAATGCCAACAATACTAACGACCAAGGCATGGGCGGCGGCGGTGGCCGGCGCTTCGGCGGTGGCGGCGGTATGGGTGGCGGCGGCCTGAACGCTGCCAAGACCGGTATGGTGAACGTGAACTACGAGAAGACCAAGGTGGTCATTGCCCAGGCCAGTGTGAACTTCAACCATCGCGATGGTGACTCCTGGTCACGCCGTTCGAGTGAGAACTTCACCGGTGGTGTATCGTCGTTCCAAAACTCCATCAACCAGAACTTCTCGCGTAACGATAACTGGAGTGTACAGGGTCGCGTGGAGTGGACACCCGATACCTTGTGGAACATTGCTTTCCGCCCGAACTGGAGCTTCGGCAACAACGACGGAACCAGCGGTAGCTATTCTGCAACATTCAACCATGATCCTTATGATATCATTGATTACCAGTTGGAGGCTGCTATATTGGAGAACATTATCAAGACCGGTGGCGACTTGAGTGAGTATATCGTCAACGGATCAAGGAATAAATCGCTGACCTATGGTGAGAACAAGCGACTGGGCGGTACCTTACAGATCAACCGTCTGATGAACGGTAGGGGCCGTAACCTGACCATCCAGTTGACGGGTAACTATAGCGACAATGAGAATAAGCAGTTGTCGAACAACCAGACACACCTCTTCAAGAGCACCACAACATTCAATGGCGTGAGCGGACTCTCTGAATATCAGACCAACCGTTACAACCTGACACCCACCACATCGTATGACTATAGCGTGAGAGCTACCTATAGTGAGCCGATCGGCTACGCTACGTTCCTGCAGTTCAGCTATACCTTCCAGTATCGCTACAACGAGAACGACCGTCAGACGTTCGACTATTCGAACCCGCTCCTGTCAGATCATTCCAAGAGCTTCGACTTCAGCAGTGTGAATCCTTCCTATGGTCACTTCAGCGACTATTTCAATATCGTTCAGAACGGATATTCGCCTGTGAAGGATGATTTCTACTATAGTAAGGACCAGAGCCGCTATTCGGCCTATAAGAACTACATCCACACGGGTGAGATTATGCTGCGCTGGATTCGCGATACCTACGACTTCAACGTGGGTGTGCAGATCATTCCGCAGACATCAGAGTACACACAGCGTTACCTGGGTGTTGACACCATCGTAAACCGCTCGGTGACCAACTGGAGCCCGACAGCCAACTTCCGCTGGCGCTTCTCACAGCAGGGTAGCCTCCAGTTCCAGTATCGTGGTAACACCAGTCAGCCGTCAATCGACCAGCTGCTCGTGATCAACGATGATACCAACCCGCTGAACAAGACCACTGGTAATCCTGATCTGAAGCCTTCGTTCACACAGAGCTTCAACCTGCGCTATAACAACTATATCATGGCACACCAGCGCATGATCAACGCCAACCTGAATTTCTCGACCACGGCGAACAGCATCGCCAACAAGGTGACATACGATCCTAATACCGGTGGACAGAGCTCACGTCCTGAGAATATCAACGGTAACTGGAATGCAGGCGGTAACATCATGTGGAACTCGGCCATCGACTCATTAGGTTACTTCAGCTACAACATCTCCGTGAACGACAACTACAACCACCGTGTTGGTTATGTCACGAAAGACAAACAGTCGGTGAGAAACGTCACGAACTCGAATAACATCGGCGGTCGTCTCGGTGGTAGCTACCGTAATGACTGGTTAGAGGTGGAGCTCAACGGTTCGGTGAACTACAATAAGACCCGCAACGAGCTGCAGCCGCAGTCGAACCTCGACACTTGGACTTACTCCTACGGTATGAATACGACCATCTATCTGCCTTGGGGCACACAGCTCACAACGGATATCAGTATGAACAGCCGTCGTGGTTATACCGATGCTTCTATGAACACTAACGAGCTCATCTGGAACGGCCAGATTTCTCATAGCCTGCTCCAGGGTAAGCCCCTCACACTCTCACTGCAGTTCTATGACATATTAGGTCAGCAGTCGAACTTCTCGCGTACGATTTCTGCTATGTCGCGTACCGATAACGAGTACAACGCTATTACCAGTTATATCATGTTCCGCGCCAGCTATCGTCTGAACTTCTTCGGAACGCGTGCATCCCGTAGAGGCATGATGGGCGGCATGGGCATGGGAATGCCGATGGGCGGTGGTAACGGCCGTGGTAACCGTGGCGGCGGTATGCCGATGGGCGGTGGCGGCTTCGGTGGAGGCGGCGGCTTCGGTGGCGGCGGTGGCTTCGGCGGCCCTGGCAGATTCTAAGAATCAACCCTGTAAAAAGAAAAGAGGCTTCGGTTATTCCGAAGCCTCTTCTTTTGTTTCCTCTGTTTCTTCTTTGAAATCGGTGATGCCGTTCTCGATGAGGATGTTATACCAGGAGATGAGTTTCTTGATATGGCTGTTCTGTACACGGTCGCGATCCCATTCGGGCAGCACCTTGGTGAAATACTCCTGAAGCTCCTTGCCAGAGGCTTTCTTCTCGTTGATGCCGGCCTTCTGACCGCTCTCAAGGTTCTTCATGTTGTCAAGTACGGTCATCAGGGGCACATCGTCAGTTTCAGTGAACATGGCGATGTCGTTGAGCGATGTGATCCTATCGGTGGCGAAAGCTGGTTGGCGACGGTGCGTGGCATCGAGTGCCTCCACAATCAGGTTGTTCTTGCCTCGTGAAACGAGTTTGTAAAGGCCGGGCTTGCCGGCGATGGCTAAAATGGTTTCTTTCATTTGTTTATGATACTTGTTATTTGTTATTTTATTGTTTATTATCTCTTCGATTTGTTTGTCTATGTCTGCTTCTCCATCGTTGACAATCTCGAAGTCGGCCCTACGGCGAACCTCCTCCTGAGGCAGCTGTCGTGCCATCCATTCGAGCACTTTCTCACGGCTGATGCCGTCGCGCTGCATGACACGCTGGATGCGTACTTCTTCCGGCGCCGTAACGACGATGGTCTTGTCAACCAGGCGGTAGGCGCCTGACTCGTAAAGGATAGCGCTCTCCATCCACTTCATACCACTCGCCTCGAAGTCGCGGAATACAGCAGGGTGGACAATCGCGTCAATGGCCTTGGCATTCTCCTCAGAGATTAACAGAAACCTGGCGACAGCGGCCTTGTTTAATTGGTCATTAACATAAGTGTCTGGTCCGATGAGGGCCGTGAGTTGCTGGCGGATATCCGAAGAGGTGCGCATCAGACGCTTGGCAGCGCTGTCGCAGTCGTAGACCTCATAGCCGCGTGCTACGAGTCGCTGGCACACGTAACTTTTGCCGCTGCCGATGCCTCCGGTGATACCGATTTTCATCAGTGGCCCCCCTCTTCCTCTATCAGGTAGTCGACGTGTGAGATATCCAGTCGGGCACGGGAAATGCCTGAAGGCGAGTCTTTCAGATAGATGTGACACTTCTCCGACGGATTGTTGGCCAGGTCGTTGTAATCGGCCACCACCGTGAAATCCTCAGGATGCAGGTTACGGAACACGTTGGCACCCGTAACGAAGCGCACCTTAACCTTGGCAGGGAAGGTGCGGAGAATCTTGCCTGGCGGCATGTTGATGCCTTGAACAGGAACACCGTCGATACTTTCTTCTGTCAGCACATCGGTAAAGAAACGGATGCTGATCTCGTCGGGCACCGTCTTGACACCCGTCTGTTTCATCAGACGACAGTTGACCTGCAGTGTATCACGGAAGTTGACATAGTTCAACTGCTCCGTATAGATGACGTTGATGCTGTCGAGTTTTTCCTTCGGCGCGTAGACGGTCACGCTGTCTGGCTGATATTCCACCCTTGAGATGAAGAACAGCTGCTCGGGGATGACACGTCCGCTCCATCTTACGGGTACACGCTTCTTGTCGCCGAAGTTATAGTAGAACACCAGCTTGTCGGGCTTGAAGTTTGTGATTCTGGAACTGCTGGCCAGCTGCTGGCGGATAAACTTCTGTAGCTCACCCATGGGGATGGTGCCAGTACCGTCGTTTCGGGCGTAGTTCTTGTAGTTGACACGTACTTGCGGCAGCGCCTTGCCGTACATATAGGTGAGCAGCGTGGTGCCTTTGTCGTGGATAGTAATCTTGACGGTATCAGTTTCATCGGAAGTCAGCATGACGTTCTTGGGCACATCCGTAATGGTCACAGGAATGGCAAACTCTTTCTCGTAGCTCTCGTTGAGGGCCAGAGACAACCAGAAGATTCCTGACAGGGCGAGAAAGAACAAGAAAATCAGAAACTCCCTGTTAGTCTTGCTAAACAGGAAATCTCTGATGATTTGCCACAGATTGTGCCTCTCCATGCCGGTTGGTGCTTATTTCTGCAGAGGAACCCCCGACATGTCTTTGAACACAGAGGTCTTCTCGACGGTGACGACCACGTCGCGGGCAATTTTTATATCGACGGTGTTTTTGGTCAGGTCGATGCTCTTCACGACACCATGGATACCACCGCCCGTAATGACTTCCGTGCCTTCCGTCAGTTCGTTTTGGAACTTCTGAATCTCCTTCTGCTTCTTCTGCTGCGGTTTGAACATGAAGAACCACATGATAGCAAAGATGGCTATCATCATGATAAGAAAGCTCATGCTACTGCCTTGTCCTGCTGCCTGAGCAGCTAATACGATGTTTGTCATATATACCTTAATTTTATGAGTTTAGTTCTTTTCTATATTTCGTCCTCTGGATCTTTCTCAATACGCTTCCGGGGTACCTTCCTCTTGGGCATGGAATCGGACTTCTTCTCGGGCTTGGGTTCCATGAACTTCGCCAGTCTTCCGGTCTTAATCAGATGACGGGCAATGCTGTCGAGCATGCCGTTGATATAGCCGCCACTCTTCCTGGTGGAGTAGAGCTTGGCCAGGTTGACATACTCGTTGATGGTCACGCTGACGGGGATGTTGGGGAACGTCATGAGCTCTGCGATGGCAATCTGCATGATGACGATATCCATATAGGCCAATCGTGAAAAATCCCAGTTGCGCGAGGCTTCGCTCATGAAGTGCTGATACTCGTCGGCATTGAGAATGGCGGCACGGAAGAGTTTGCGGGCAAAGTCCTGCTCCTCGTCGCTGTCCCACTCCTGCAGCAGTTCCTGCTTGGGACCGTTCTGCTCACTGAAACGGTTGAAGGTCTTCAGCACGAAGGTGTCGATAATCTCCTTGTCATCGTTCCAGTAGAGGCTCATCTCTTCCAGCAGGCTGTCCAGATCGTCATTCTTCTGGATGAAGGTGCGATAGAGTTTGCGCCACAACTCACGATCGGTATCATAGCCGTCTTCTTGGCTGTTCATGTATTCCTGATAAATCTCACTGTTCTCGATATGTCCGAGGAGGGTGGAGATAAACTCGGGATGGTCGGCCCAAGTCTGTTTCTGGGTGCCAATGAAGTCGTTGAGCATCTTGTTGCCTTCCAACTGGAGGGCAAAGCGGTTTAAGGTGAATTTCTGCGAGGGGGCAGGGGTGCCTTCGCGCGCAGCACGGGTCTGCAGTACTTCCAGACGGCGCCTCGATTCCTTTGTGATGGCCACTACCAAGGCCAGCAGGTTGTTGTAAAGGTCATACGCTTTCGACAGACTGAAGAATAACTCCTTCTCGGCTGTATCGATGTTCTTGCTACCGTTTTGATAGTACGCATAGGTTAACTGAACAATCTTTGAACGAATAATCTCTCTGTTAATCATCTCACTTGATGTTTTAAATTATTATCGATTTTGTCGTTTTACGATTGCAAAGATATATATTTTTCCCCGATTATACAAGAAAATGCAAGAAAAAATAGTTAAAATGCAAATTTTTCAATTTTCAATTATCAATTATCAATTATTTTGTGTACCTTTGCACCCGCTTTTTCCGAAAGCACAACGATTTTTCGTGTGATGGTGAATTAAGCAGTAGTATTAACAACTTAATTTTAGAGTAACACAATTATGAAAGAAATTAATGTAAAAGGTCAGAAGCGCACCGCTACTGGAAAGAAAGCTTCAAAGGAACTCCGCAAGGAGGGCTTGGTTCCCTGTAATCTGTATGGTGAGAAGAAAGGTGAGAACGGTCTGCCCGAGGCATTTGCCTTCGCCGCTTCATTCGCTGAGCTCCGCAAGGCTGTGTATACCCCTGAGGTATATGTGGTGAATCTCGACATCGACGGCGAGGCTCACAAGGCTGTTATCAAGGAGTTGCAGTTCCACCCCACATCAGAAGCTCTGCTGCACGCTGACTTTTTTGAGGTGAACGAGACCAAGCCCATCACCATTGGCATTCCCGTTAAGCTCAACGGTCTGGCACAGGGTGTTCGCGACGGTGGTAAGCTCAACCTCTCTATCCGTAAGATCAATGTCACCGCTCCTTACAAGCAGATTCCTGAGGTGCTCAACATCGACGTTACCAACCTGCAGCTTGGTAAGGCCATCAAGGTTGGCGCTCTGAACTTCGAAGGTCTTGAGATCGCAACTTCTCCTGAGGTTGTCGTCTGCTCTGTGAAGGCTACACGTGCTTCTCGCTCTGCTGCTGCCGCTGCTGAGGCCGAGGCATAAACTATTTACTGTTTACTGT
This sequence comes from Prevotella sp., assembly GCA_017556145.1. Classification (GTDB taxonomy): domain Bacteria; phylum Bacteroidota; class Bacteroidia; order Bacteroidales; family Bacteroidaceae; genus Prevotella. The sequence continues at coordinate 18,882 of JAFZCU010000128.1, forward strand.
TTATAGTTTACAGTTTAGAGTTTATAGTTTAGGGTTTAGAGAATGGACAAGTTCCTGATTGTTGGTTTGGGAAATGTCGGCGATGAATACGCCATGACCCGCCACAATACTGGTTTTATGGTATTGGACGCTTTTGCGAAGGCGTCCAATATTTCATTTGAGGACAAACGCTACGGCTTCGTGGCGGAGACCTCGCTGAAAGGGCGAAAGGTGTTCCTGCTGAAACCGTCTACGTATATGAACCTCAGTGGTAATGCCGTGCGCTATTGGCTGAACCACGAGAACATTGACCAGAGCCGTCTGCTCGTTATCAGCGACGAGGTGGCCCTTCCGCTTGGCGATTTCCGCCTGAAGGCAGGTGGATCCAACGGTGGGCATAATGGCTTGGGACATATCCAGCAACTGATAGGTGACAACTATGCCCGTCTGCGGATGGGAATTGGCAACGACTTCCCCCGTGGCATGCAGATTGACTGGGTGCTCGGGCGTTATAGTGAGGAGGAGTTGCAGACGTTACAACCCAGTATCGACATGGCGGTCGACATCATCAAGAGCTTTGTGCTTTCTGGTATCGACTTTACGATGAACCAATTCAATAAACTGGGGAAAAGGAAAAGAGAAGTAAAAGCGAAAAGCGATGGCGGAGGAGGCGAGGATTGACAAGTGGCTCTGGGCAGCGCGTATTTTCAAGACACGCTCCATAGCTGCCGATGCCTGCAAGAACGGTCGTGTGACGATTGGAGGCATGGGTGTCAAACCCTCTCATGTCGTAAAGGCTGGTGAGGTGGTGGCTGTGAAAAAACCGCCTGTAACCTATTCTTTTAAGATTCTCAAGACGATAGAACAGCGGGTAGGTGCGAAACTGCTGCCGGAAATTTACGAGAACGTGACCTCTCCCGATCAGTATGAGCTGTTGGAGATGAACCGTATCAGTGGTTTCGTCGACCGTGCCAGAGGAACAGGACGTCCAACCAAGAAGGATCGTCGTGCGATGGAGGCTTTTTTAAATCTGGATGAGATATGACGCTATTGAATATATTCTTTATTATAATAGGTGTGACCCTTGTCATCTGGGGTGCAGACCGCTTGACGGAAGGTGCAGCCTCGCTGGCCCGTGGACTCCATGTGCCTGAGATTGTGATAGGTCTGACCATCCTCGCTGCTGGCACCTCGGCACCGGAACTCTTTGTCAGTCTGGTTTCGGCCTTGAAGGGAACTTCCGACTTGGCTGTAGGAAATGTCATTGGTTCCAATATCTTCAATGCCATGCTGATTGTGGGCTGTTCTGCTGTGGCCGCTCCGATGGCTATCAGTCACTCCACCGTGAGTAAGGACATTCCTTTTGCCCTTATTGCTTCGATCCTGATGTTTCTGCTTTGTTTCGACGACATGAACTCACCTCACCTTTGGGGCAATGAGATCAGTCGTTCCGACGGTCTGATTCTTTTGGTGGCCTTCGGTGCTTTTATGATCTATACCTTCAATAAGGCTCGTAAGGACGGCATGATGCCTGACGAGTATGAGGATGACGATGAGGAGAAACAGCCGGTGGACAAGAAGATGGTTTGGAAAAATGTGCTATGGATGGCGGTTGGCTTGGCCTGTCTTATCTATGGCAGTAATCTCTTTGTCGATGCCGCCAGTTATGTGGCCTATCGTTTTGGCGTGCGCCAGAGTGTGGTGGGCCTGACGATTGTGGCTGGTGGCACCTCGTTGCCGGAGTTGGCTACCAGTGTGGTGGCTGCACGCAAGGGACAGTCGGCGTTGGCTATCGGCAATGCCATCGGTTCCAATGTGTTCAACATCCTGCTCATACTTGGCACAACAGCTGTCATTTGCCCCATGCGTATCATGGGTATTAATATTATCGACCTCTCAATGATGATTATCAGCATGGGTCTGCTCTGGCTCTTTGCCTATACCAAGTATACGGTGTCGCGTCGTGAGGGCTTCTTGCTGATTGGCGGCTTCCTGGCTTATATGGCCTGGCTCTTCTATCTCCTATAGAAATAACACAGGGGTCTTCTTGAACACCCCCTTTAACAAAACAAGATTATGCAACAGAAAAATGAACAACGTATCAGTGTGCTGTTTATGCTTTACGGCATACTGTTCTGCGTTTGCCTGATAACGGCAAACGTACTTGAGACAAAACAGATTTCGTTAGGTCCTGCCAACATGACGGCTGGTCTGATTGTGTTCCCCGTAAGTTACATCATCAATGATGTGGTGTGTGAGGTGTGGGGTTATGGCCGTACTCGTCTGCTCATCTGGCTGGGCTTTGCCATGAACTTCCTCTTCGTGATCTTCGGCGCCATTGCCGACTGGATTCCCGGGGCACCCTATTGGCATGGGGAGGAGGGCTTCCATCAGATTTTTGGTCTGGCCCCACGTATCGCTGGAGCCTCTTTCCTGGCGTTCGTCTGCGGATCGTTTATGAATGCTTATGTGATGAGTCGTATGAAACTGTCGTCGGCTGGTAGGAACTTCTCTTCCCGTGCTGTGCTCAGTACGGTTTTCGGTGAGTTGACCGACTCCATCATCTTCTTCCCCCTTGCCTTGGGTGGCGTAATTCCATGGGAGGAGATGCCTTCACTCGTCATCACACAGGTCACGCTGAAGACACTCTATGAGATTCTCGTCCTGCCTGTCACCATCCGTGTGGTTAAATTCACCAAGGCCCATGACCATGAGGATGTGTATGACAACAACATTACCTATAATATTTTTAAACTAAAAGACCTATGAGTACATCAAGAGAGACAGAGGGCCTGAAGGCCCTTGGTAAGAAGACGGAATACAAGTCGGACTATGCACCGGAGGTGCTGGAGACCTTTGAGAACAAACATCCAGAGAACGACTATTGGGTGCAGTTTAATTGTCCTGAGTTTACGTCACTCTGTCCCATCACGGGTCAGCCTGACTTCGCGGAAATCAAAATCGCCTATATCCCTGGCGAATGGATGGTGGAGAGCAAAAGCCTGAAACTCTATCTCTTCTCATTCCGTAACCACGGTGATTTCCATGAGGACTGTGTCAATAAGATAATGAAAGACCTGGTGAAGCTGATGGATCCGAAATATATCGAGGTTTTGGGCCTCTTCACACCTCGTGGTGGCATCTCCATCTACCCCTATGCCAACTATGGGCGTCCAGGAACGAAGTATGCCGAACTGGCTGAGCAGAGGCTTCTGTCTCGTCAGTTAGACCTGCGGTAATAACCTCGCTCCTGGTCTGCAAAACGCAGTTGGAGTGTGTCACGGCGCATGAAGACGATGTCAGCAGTATCCGTACTGACCACCTGTTGGTTTCCCAACGTGTCGCGGCGGGTTTCACTGAGGAGCAGATGACCGTTGTAGACATGCCACTGACGATATCGCTTTAAGGTAGGATATTCCACGGGGCCGGGCTGTCGCTCGGCTTCGTTGCGTATACCGATAGGACGGACCGTATTGTCGCGACGGATCTCAAAGCCATATTCTCTGGGCTGGAACCATTTCTGGCGCAAAGAGTCGGGGAAATCGGGAGGTAGTTGCACGGCACTGTCAGCTCCTGCACCTGCCCTGCGACGCAGACGAGGCATGACCTGATAGCACCATTCGCCTTTCAGACGGTCGATATTGATGACGATATCCGCTACAGACTTCTTTTCCGCATCCATTGTGATAGCCACCTGGTCGCCAATCTCCGGGCGTCCGTAGACACGACGGTTGATACGCGCATTTAAGATGTCGATGGTGTCAGGGTCGCTGTCGACGGATTTCAGAATGACGAGGATGGAGTCGTTCGACCCCTCACAGGCGAGACCGTAGATGGTAGAGTCGCCTTCCAATTGTCGGGCAATAGGTTCCTGACTCAGACTGTCGCCAGATGTCTGACCATCTCCGTTTCTGTTGCCGGAAATGCCACAGGCTGCTAATAGCAAAACGAGGGAAAAGAGTATAAAAAATGTCCGTTTCATGCCTTTTTATTTGTTTTACGCGGCAAAGATAGTCAAAATATCAAAAAAAGTTGGCCTAAAGCGCATATTTTTGAAATATTTTATCTATTTTTGTACCCATATAAATATACAACTAACGAAAATATGAAGAAAAGAATCCAGTTTAGTCTCGTTTATCGTGACATGTGGCAGAGCTCAGGAAAGTTCCAGCCACGCAAGGATCAGTTGGAGCGTATCGCCCCTGTGATTATTGATATGGGCTGTTTCAGCCGTGTGGAAACCAATGGTGGTGCCTTTGAGCAGGTGAACCTGATGGCCGGTGAGAATCCCAATGCAGCCGTGAGGGCTTTCTGTAAGCCTTTCAACGAGGTTGGCATCAAGACCCACATGCTCGATCGTGGTCTGAATGCCCTGCGTATGTATCCTGTGCCCGACGATGTGCGTGCCCTGATGTATAAGGTGAAGCATGCCCAGGGTGTGGATATCCCCCGTATCTTCTGCGGTCTGAACGATACCCGTAACATCATCCCCAGTATCAAGTGGGCCAAGGAGGCAGGCATGACGCCTCAGGCTACACTTTGTATTACCACCTCGCCCGTTCATACGGTTGAGTACTACTCCAGCATTGCTGATGAGGTGATTGCTGCAGGTGCAGAGGAAATCTGTCTGAAGGATATGGCTGGCATCGGACAGCCTGCCATGCTGGGTGCTCTGACCAAGTCCATCAAGACCAAGCACCCCGATATCATCATCCAGTATCACGGTCATTCAGGCCCAGGACTCTCGATGGCTTCCATCCTCGAGGTTTGTAACAATGGTGCTGATATCATCGACACAGCCATTGAACCACTGAGCTGGGGTAAGGTGCATCCCGATATCATCTCCGTACAGTCGATGCTGAAGAACGAGGGCTTCGAGGTGGCTGACCTCAACATGAATGCCTATATGCAGGCACGTACCCTTACCCAGGAGTTTATCGATGACTGGCTGGGTTACTTCATCAATCCTGCCAACAAGCACATGTCTTCTCTGCTGTTAGGAAGTGGTCTGCCTGGCGGTATGATGGGCTCGATGATGGCTGACCTTGGTCCTATCCAGAAGATGATTAACAAACTGCGCACTGCAAAGGGTGAGGCTGAACTGACGATGGACGATATGCTCGTGAAACTGTTCAACGAGGTAGAGTATGTATGGCCGAAGGTGGGTTATCCCCCACTGGTGACCCCGTTCTCGCAATACACCAAGAACATTGCCCTGATGAATCTGCTCACCATGGAGCAGGGCAAGGGTCGTTATGTCATGATGGACGATGCTATCTGGGGCATGATTCTCGGTAAGAGCGGCAAGGTGCCTGGCGAGATTGCGCCTGAGCTCATCGAACTGGCCAAGACGCAGAAGCGTGAGTTCACCGATGCTGACCCGCACACCCTCATTCCCAATGCCCTCGAAGGTTTCAAGAAGGAGATGGACGAGAATGGCTGGGATTATGGACAGGACGACGAGGAGCTCTTCGAGCTGGCTATGCATCCAGAGCAGTACCGTCCGTTCCGCAGCGGTCAGGCCAAGAAGCAGTTGCTTGCTGACATTCAGAAGGCTAAGGACGCCAAATTGGGTGGTGGCAAGAAGATTTCCCAAGAGGAGATCGATGCCTTGAAGCATGCCAAGGCCGATGCTGTGAAGGTGCCTGTGGCAGGACAGCTGCTTTGGGGCTTTGGTGGCGAAGGTGTCATGGCACCTTGCGTAGAACCATTCATCGGACAGAAGTACAAGGAGGGTGATACCTTCTGTTATCTGCAGACGAAGTGGGGGGAGATCATTGCGATTCCTGCAGCCCTTGGCGGAAAACTGGTGGATATCAGTGTGAAGCCAGGACAGAACGTCCGCCAGAATGATACCATTGCATGGATTGAAAGAGAGGCGTGATGGACTATCAGTCGATTATAGATAAGTATTATCCGTCGGAGAATGAACTCCGACGGATATTGCTAATACACAGCCGTCAGGTGGCTGACCGTTGTCTGAAGATTGCAAAGACCCATCCGGAGTTGAGGTTGGATGTGGAGTTCTTAGAGGAGGCTGCGATGCTTCACGATATCGGCATTTTCCGTTGTGATGCCCCCAGCATCCAGTGCTTTGGCAGCGAGCCCTACATCTGTCATGGTGCCATTGGTGGTCAGATCCTGCGTGCGGAAGGCTGGGTGCGTCATGCCTTAGTCTGTGAAAGGCATACGGGTACAGGCTTAAGCCGTGAACAGATAGAGAGTCAGCACCTGCCTTTGCCGCCTGATGGCATCTATGAGCCTGAGGTTCTTGAGGAACAGGTGGTTTGCTATGCTGACAAATTCTATTCCAAGACCCATTTGGAACTGGAACGCACCGTTATAGAGGCTGCACAAAGTCTGGAGAAGTTTGGTGAAAAGGGTGTTAAAAAGTTCCTGCATTGGGTTAATATGTTTGAGTGAATAGTTATTTTTCTGTTTTTTTTCGTACCTTTGCGGCGTGAAACAAAAATCGGTCGTCATATCGATCCTTTGTGCTTTCATGCTGATGATGGCTTGTACACCGTCTTCGCTTCGTATGGGCAAGACTCCAGAGGAAGTGAGGACGGCTGATATTGTGTCTGTACCCAAGCTGTCTGTACCTGTTCTGTCCGTAGATTCGGTGTCGTTACCGGCACTGATTGACAGCATAGCAAGTGGGCAGGATGTGGATAGTCTGATAGCCGAAATCAAAGACTCGCAGGAAGCGTTTTCGGAAAATGCTGACGTGCCCCTCGACACCATGATTCCTATGAATCAGGAGTCGGCCATCAAGACCAAGCGCGACACCTCGACAATGGATTCCCTGGAGTTGGCCATCTATAAATATAATAAGGTGATTGACGACTCTTTGGCTCTCGACAGCATCAACAAAAGACGTAAGAACGGAATCGACTCTCCTGTAGAATATGCAGCCAACGATTCACTCGTCTATGATGCCAGCACCTCACGCGCCTTCCTCTATGGTAGTTCGACGGTGAAATACCAGAATATGGACCTTGCCAGTGAGAATATCAGCATGAGTCTCGACAGCAACCTGGTCTATGCCACAGGAAAAATGGATACGACGAGCCATCAGATGGTGGGAACCCCTGTGTTTAAGATGGGTAGCGACCAGTATGAGCAGACAGAGATGATGTTCAACTTCAAGTCGAAGAAGGGTTTCATCACCGATGTCTATACCCAGCAGGAAGACGGTTTCCTGACCAGTGAGCATTCCAAGCGTGGCTCTAATGGCGAGATGTACCTCGAGCATGGCCGATATACCACTTGCGATGATCCCCATCCAGACTTCTATATCGCCATGTCGCGTGCGAAGGTTAGACCAGGAAAGGACGTGGTCTTTGGTCCTGCCTATCTGGTGGTGGCTGACGTACCATTGCCACTGGCCATCCCCTACGGATTCTTCCCCTTCACAAAGAGTTTCAGCAGTGGACTGATCATGCCGACCTATGGTGACGAGACGGCCCGTGGCTTCTATTTGCGCGATGGTGGCTATTACTTTGCCATCTCTGATAAGATGGACCTCAAGCTGCTGGGTGAGATCTATACGAAGGGCTCTTGGGGCCTGTCGGGTACTTCCAACTATATCAAGCGTTATCGCTTCCGTGGTTCTTTCCTGTTCAGCTATCAGAACACGGTAACAGGCGAGAAGAACATGCCCGACTATGCGAAGACCACCAGTTTCAAGTTGCAGTGGAGTCACTCGCAGGATGCCAAGGCCAACCCCTTCAGGACTTTCAGGGCCAGTGTGAACTACGCCTCTACGAGCTATGAGCGCAACAACCTCACCTCGATGTATAACCCGCAGGCCATGACGCAGTCGCAGCGCACCTCGTCTGTCACGTTGGATACGAAGTTCTCCAGTTTGGGTATGTCCATCAATACCACCGTCAAGGCCGATCAGAATATGCGCGACTCTACGGTGACGCTGGGCTTGCCAGAAATGAGTATCAGTATCGCCAACTTCTATCCTTTCCGACGTAAGAAGGTGGTTGGCGATGAGCGGTGGTATGAGAAGATCTCCATGCGTTATACAGGTAGTCTGACCAATACTGTCAACGTGAAGGAAGATCGTCTGCTGCACACTAGCCTGGCCAAAGACTGGAAAAACGGTATGTCGCACTCCATTCCTATTTCTGCCAATTTCACGGCATTAAAGTACATTAGTCTCACGCCCTCCGTCAATTTCAATGGCTATACCGTCTTCAGGAAGCAGGAGAAGTCCTGGGACCAGGAGGCGCAGAAAGAGGTGACCGATACGGTGACGGGTTTCTTTAATTACTATTCCTATAACATGAGCGTCCAGGCCCAGACCAAACTCTACGGTTTCTTCACCCCCAGCCGTAAACTGTTTGGCGATAAGATCCAGGCCATCCGTCACGTGCTCACACCCTCTGTGTCGTTCACATATACCCCAGATTTCAGTGCCGGTTTCTATGGTTTCTATAAAAGATACAAGAAGATTGATGCTGAAGGAAATGAGTCAGAGGTGGAATATTCACCCTATTCAGGCGGTATGTACGCGGCTCCTACCAATCGTATGTCGGGTAATATCAGTTTTACTTTGGGCAACAATGTGGAGATGAAGATCAGGGATAAGAACGACAATGACACGGTTATATCCATCATCGACGACCTCACGGCCCGTATGTCCTACGACATTGCTGCCAAGGAGCGTCCTCTGAGCGATCTCGACCTCAATATCCGTCTGAAGCTCTCGAAGAACTATACCTTCAGCACCAATGCCCGCTTTGCCTCGTATGTCTATGAGGCGGATAGCGTGGGAGCCACTCCGAGGGTCAGCTCGCACACCACTTACTGGGAACAGGGCCGTATGGGACGGTTCCAAGGCATGTCGCAGGGCATTAACTACACCCTTGATAATAACAAGTTCATCAACTTCATCAAATGGTTGAAGGGTGAGAAGGTCGAAAAGAAAGACGACAAGAAGAATAAAAGTGAAGAAGAGGATGAGGACGAGTGGGATCCTGACCTGAATACCAACATCGACAAGGATCTGGATATCAACAAGGACAAGGCTGAACCCAAGACGAAGGCCGAGACCGATGAAGATGGCTACATGGCTTTCAAGATGCCGTGGTCGCTGACGTTCAGCTATAACATCAACATGCGTGAGAGCACCAATGTGAAGAAGTTCAACTATAATCGTATGCGCTATCCATACGAGTTCACACAGTCGCTCAACTTCCATGGTAACATCCGTCTCAGCGATGGCTGGAACATCAGTCTCAATTCCGGATATGATTTCGATTATAAGAAGATTTCCATGACCATAGCTTCCTTGAGTCGTGATCTCCACTGCTTCAGTATGTCGTGTAGCGTGACGCTCGCACCTTATACCAGTTACAACTTCTCCTTCCGTTGTAACGCTTCTACACTGACCGATGCCTTGAAGTATGATAAGCGCAGCAGCTACTCAAACGCTGTGCAGTGGTATTAAGTCGAGGTCATCCTGTTCACCTACAATCCAGATGATGTCGCCCTCCTCAAACTTACGGTTGGGCTTAACGGCTGACAGACTTTCTTTTCCTTCCTCCAGTCCGATAACCATACAGTTATAGTGGTCGCGGATATTACTCTCTCTCAGTGTCTTCCCTATAAACGGACTGTCGGCGGCAATGATGAGCTGGCGAAGCTTCATCTCACGCTTCTCCAGTTCCGTATCTTCGCCAAGGACCTCCCGTTCGATTGCCTCGCGGAAGGCATTGAACTGCTCATCGCTACCAATGGCCTGAAGTACGTCGCAGGGGAAGATGATCGAGTCGCCGTCGGGAATGTTAATCCTTCTTCCGCCACGCAGGATGCTGCTGATATGGATGCCATACTTCTGACCTAAGTTCAGCTGCTTCAGCGAGCTCCCCATCCAGGCAGAGTTATAGGGAATCTCGAATTCTGCGATATGGATATCACGGTCCAGCAGCTTTCCCTCATACAATGGGCGCTTCTTGCCATGCACCATTGCCTCGATGTCCCTTGAACGCAGGTTGAGCATGAAGAGCCTTTCCAAGGTGATGCTGCGGTGCTTGATCCAACGTGACAGGATGATACATATCAGCGCGACGATACCGATGGTAATGATCAGGGCGCTTGAGAACTCGCTCAGGTAGTTGCAGACATAGAAGATAAACGCCAGGGCCACCAGTGCGCGCACCAGGATGGTGAATAGCAGTGGCAGACGGTTACGGTTCGACTCAGCCCAGAGGGCCTTCCACTCTTCGCTGTGGTTTTTCTTCATCACCATGGCTCTCAGGAAGGGAGCAATCAGCAAAATCGTTAGAAGTCCGGTGATACCATTGGCATAGTTATGGAGTTCTTCTCCTGGTAAGAGCCTTCTCATGAATGGCTGCACAAAGGTCAGCATCAGGACGATGGTGGCCATGGAGAGAATCGAATAGATCAAGGTGTTCAGACCCATCTGTGTCAGCAGACGTTTCCACAGACTGCTCTCCTGAGAGTGCGGATGACTCATCGACAGATGGTTCAGCGAACGGATGATCTTGTGTGGCAGGTGTTTCTCCAGGTTATTGTAAACCGGTGTGGCGAACCGTATCATGTAAGGTGTGAGGAAAGTGGTTATAACTGATACGGCCACCACGACCGGATAAAGGAAGTTGCTGATCACGCCAAGTGACAATCCCAATGAGGCGATGATAAACGAGAACTCACCGATCTGTGCCATTGAGAATCCGCAGCGCATGGCAGATTTCAGGCTTTCGCCACCCAGCATGAAGGCAAAGGTGCCGAAGATGGCCTGACCCACGAGGATTGTCATCACCAGCGCAAAGATAGGTAGGGCGTAGTCGATGATGATCTTCGGATCGACGAGCATACCCACTGACACGAAGAAGATGGCACCGAAGAGGTTCTTCACAGGCTCCACCAGTTTGATGATGCGCTCGGCCTCGATGGTCTCTGCAAAAATGCTGCCCATGATAAAGGCACCGAAAGCTGACGAGAAGCCCACCTTCGTCGAGAAGACGGCCATCGCGCAGCACAAGCCTAACGATACGATGAGCAGCACCTCGCTGTTGATGAGCTTGCGCACCGATCTGAGGAACAGCGGAATGGCAAAGATGCCCACCACCAGCCACAATACCAGGAAGAACACGATGCGCCAGATGCTGTTCAGCATCTCGCCGCCTCCCAACTCCTTCCCGCTGGCAATGGCGCTCAGCAATACCATCATGACGATAGCAAGGATATCTTCCAGTATCAGTACCGACATCACCAGACCTGCAAACTGCTGCTGCCGTAGTCCCAGGTCGTCGAAGGCCTTATAGATAATCGTGGTCGACGACATCGCGAGCATACCGCCCAGGAAGATACAGTCCATCTTGCTCCATCCGAACAGCTGCCCGATGATGACGCCTAAGAGCGACATGCAGAAGATGATGGTACACGTCGAGATAATCGGCGATGCGCCCATCTTCAGGATTTTCTTGAATGAGAAGTCCAGACCTAAGGAAAACAAAAGGAACATCACACCCAGGTCAGACCATAGGTGGATGCTCTCAGAGTCTACGACCGAGGTCGTATATGGCATGTGGGTGCTTACTAAGAATCCCGCTACGACATAACCTAATACAAGGGGTTGCTTGAGTTGTTTGAAGATCAGCGTCACGATGCCTGCCACTACCAGGATTAGCGCCAGGTCGGTCACCAGTGCGGGGATTTCACTCATTATAGTCTGCTGTCAGTTCGCAAATTCTCACAATCACCTGGAGGGCTTTCTCCATCGACTGTATGCTCACAAACTCATAAGGTCCGTGGAAATTCACACCTCCTGCGAAGATGTTGGGGCAGGGGAGTCCCTTGAAAGAGAGCTGGGCGCCATCGGTACCGCCACGAATGGGCTTCACCTTGGGGGCAACACCACAGTCTTGCATGGCATGCAGCACCAGATCGATGACATGCATCTGCGGATCTATCTTCTCTTTCATGTTATAATACTGGTCCTTGATCTCACAGGTCACCGTTCCCTCGCCGTATTTTTCGTTCATCCGATCCACACAGCGCTGCATGAAATGCTTACGGTCTTCAAAGATGGCCCTGTCGTGGTCACGGATGATATAGCTCATCTTGGCCTGCTCACAATGGCTTTCGATACCCAGCAGGTGGTAGAAACCCTGATAGCCCTCAGTGGTCTCTGGCGTCTCATCGTGGGGCAGCATCGTGGCCAGTTCTGCTGCCAGGGCACTGGCGTTCACCATTTTTCCTTTGGCATAGCCGGGGTGTACGCTGATACCCTTGATGGTAATCTTGGCACTGGCGGCATTGAAGTTCTCGAATTCCAGTTCACCCACATCACCGCCATCCATCGTATAGGCCCATTCGCAGTTGAATTTCTCCACGTCGAAGTGGTGGGCACCCATACCGATCTCCTCGTCGGGGTTGAAGGCAATGCGGATGTCGCCGTGCTTGATGTCCTTGTTGTCGCGCAGATAGCACATGGCCTGCACGATTTCTGCGATGCCAGCCTTGTCATCGGCGCCTAAGAGCGTATGACCGTCCGTCACAATCAGGTCTTCGCCGATATGGTGCAGCAACTCGGGAAATTTTCTTGGACTGCTGATGATACCCTCCGACAGCAGGATTTCGCCACCGTCGTAATTGTGTACGATCTGTGCCTTGATATCAGCACCTGAACAGTCGGGACTGGTATCATAATGCGAAATAAAACCGATGGTGGGTACTTTTTCCTTGATATTCGACTTCAGCGTTGCGTAGATATAACCTTTCTCGTCGAGTTCCACATCGCTGAGGCCTTCGTCCTCAAGTTCTTTCTTCAGGTATTCTGCAAAAAGCAGTTGTTTGGACGTACTAGGCACGCAGTCGGCATCTTCAGCCGACTGCGTGTCAAATTTGGTATAGTTTAAAAAACGTTCTGTCAGATTCATTACTCGTAGTATTCAATTGTGCGGGTCTGCTCCATCTCCTGGCCCATCATTGAGCTCTTGCGGCTGATCCAGTTGCCCTTTGCATCATACTTGTAGTCGGTATAAGGTGTTTCCATCTCCTGTCCGCCCATGTCCATTGACTGAGAGGCTACGGCACCCTTGTCGTTGTATTTGTACTTGATCACCATGTCGTTGCCCATCATATTAATAGTCTGGCTGGCGATACGACCGTTCTCCCACTTGTACTTGATTTCAATCTGCTGACCCTGCATGGCTTCTCTCTTGGCCGACTGCAGATAGCCGTTCTCATCATACTTGGCGTCAGAGATGCCGTTGCTCTCCATCTTGCCCTCCTTGGTGAAGTTGATAACCTGCTCACGACCCATCATGCTTGACTTGATGCACTTCACGGGACCTGTAGCCTCGTTAGCCTCTACATCGTGGAACTTGGTCTGTGCTTGCATGGCAAACGGAATAGCCATCAAGGCGATCATCATAAATAACTTTTTCATTTTCTTTTTTGTTTAAATTGTTAATAATTAAAGTTGATAAATTAGTCAGATTACATCTGCTGCATCTTAGACGAGAAGACTTTAAAAAAGTTTAATCCCGTCGTAAAACTAAGTTGATGCTGCAAAATTACAATTTTTTTCAGATATAATATAAAATTAAAGAAGATTTTTGAGGGGTGGCAGCAAATTTTTCACTTTTCACTTTTCACTTTTACCTTTTTTTACTATCTTTGCAGTCATATAAATCCATTTATGATTGACAGGGCTACGATAGATAAGATCATGGATGCCACGAACATTGTCGACGTGGTGGGGGAGTTTGTCACGCTCCGCAAGGCGGGTGTGAACTATAAGGGCCTGTGCCCGTTCCACGACGATACCACGCCTTCGTTCATGGTGTCGCCCTCGAAACAGATCTGTAAGTGCTTTGCCTGTGGTGAGGGTGGTACGGCCATCAATTTCCTCATGAAGCACGAGCAGATCACCTATCCCGAGGCCCTGCGGTGGCTGGCGAAGAAATACAATATCGAGATACAGGAAAAGGAACTCACCGACGAGGAGAAACAACAGCAGAGCGATCGCGAGTCGATGTTCATTGTCAACGAATGGGCGCGGCTTTATTTCCAGGATATATTGAAAAACGACCCTGATGGCATCGCCATCGGTAAGCAGTATTTCCGTAGCCGGGGTATCCGCGATGACATCGTTGAGAAGTTCTGTCTGGGTTTCGCCCTCCCGCAGCGTGATGCCTTGGCCAAGGCTGCCCTGAAGGCCGGCTATCAGGCGGAGTTCCTCGAAAAGACAGGCCTTTGCATCAAAAACGAAAAAGGCATCTACGATCGTTATGCGGGCCGTGTCATCTTCCCTTGGCTGAATGTGAGCGGTAAGGTGGTAGCCTTTGGCGGACGATTGTTGGATGCCCGTACCAAAGGCGTGCAGCAGAAATATGTCAACTCGCCCGATTCCGAAATCTATCATAAAGATCATGAGCTCTATGGCCTCTTCCAGGCGAAGAAGGCTATTGCCAAGGAAGACCGTGTCTATATGGTGGAGGGCTATACCGATGTGATTGCCATGCACCAGAGTGGCATTGAGAACGTGGTGGCCAATAGTGGCACAGCCCTCTCCGTCTATCAGATTAAATTGCTCCGTCGCTTTACCCAGAACATTACCTTATTATACGATGGTGATGAGGCTGGCATCCATGCGGCCATGCGAGGCACCGACATGTTGTTGGCAGAGGGCATGAATATCAAGGTGCTGCTGTTGCCTGATGGCGACGATCCGGACTCCTTTGCCAAGAAGCATTCGGCACAGGAGCTGAAAGACTATATCGAGAAGAATCAGACGGACTTCATCACGTTTAAGACACGTCTGACGGTGGAGAATGTGACCGACCCCGTGAAGCGCTCAGAGGCCATCAGCGGTATTGTGAAGAGCATTTCCGTGATTCCCGATCAGATCCTGCGCTCCACCTATCTCAGTGAACTCTCGCAGCGCATGGGCATCAAGGAACAGACATTGCTGAACTCGATGAACGGCATGATTCGCAAGGACCTTGAGGAGAAGGAAAAAGAGCGCGAGCGGAATCAAGGGGACAGGTCGCTTGATTCCGACAGCAACGCTGTGAATCAAGGACCTGTCCCCTTGATTCCAAACACCTTGACGCCTGACTCCGAAGTGGAGGAGCTGATTATCAAGAGTATTATCCGCGATGGTGAAAAGGTCATCTTCGAGCATGTGGAGATGGATGATGGCACATTTATCGACTTGACGGTGGCGCAATATGTGAATTACGACTTGGGGCAGGACAATATCCATTTCCACCATGAACTGTATAACCAGATTCTCGAGGAGGCTGTGGCGCATAGTGGCGAACCCGATTTCAAGGCCGAGACCTATTTCATGCACCATCCCGATGTGAATATCAGCAGCTTGGCAGCACGCTTGGCCATCGACACGCATCAGCTGGGCAAGAGCTTCCAGTTGAAGGAGCGTGAAGGAGGGCTCCGTCAGCACGTTCTCCACTTGGTGCTCGACCTGCGCATGGACATCGTCGAGAAACGACTTAAGGAACTCAAGGCAGAAATGCGACAGGTGGGCAGCGATATGGAGCGCATCAAGGCCCTGATGGAGGAATTCAAGGAAACCCAGGAACTGCGTAACGCCCTGGCCCAACAGCTGGGCAACGACTTGGTAGGATGATCAGTTGGAACGTCATATTATTCATTGTCTATCATGTGATTGTCATCCTGGCAATCATCCATGTGGTGATGGACAACCGGCAACCGGCCAAGACGATGGCATGGGCACTGGTGATATGGTTTGTACCAGTGGTAGGTCTGGTGTTCTATCTCTTCTTTGGCTTGAACACCCGCAAGGAGAAATTCATCAGCCAGCGCAGTCTCGACCAGCTCTCCAAACGTTCGATGCTGGAGTTCGTCGAGCAGAAGGACCTGCAGCTGCCTGCTGAGCATCGCCAACTCATCGACCTCTTCGTCAATGAGAATTTCTCATTGCCTTTCAAGGATAATCAGGTCACGGTCTATGGCGACGGTTACGCTTTCTTCCCTGCGCTCCTGGCAGAGATTGCCAAGGCGGAGAGTCATATCCATATCGATATGTATATCTTTGCCGAGGACCCGTTAGGCATGCTGCTCTCTGATGCCCTGATCGACAAGGCACGCCAGGGTGTGGAGGTAAGGCTGATCTACGACGATGTAGGCTGCTGGAACGTCAGTCATGCCTTTTTCGACCGCATGCGCGATGAAGGTGTCGAGATTGTGCCTTTCCTGCCTGTGCGTTTCCCGTCGTTCACGAGCAAGGTCAACTATCGTAACCACCGCAAGCTGATTGTCATCGACGGACGAATCGGTTTCATCGGGGGTATGAACATCGCCTTGCGCTATGTGAAGGGTACGGGCTCCCAGGCTTGGCGCGACACGATGCTGAAGGTGGAGGGCACGGGTGTCTATGGCATCCAGCGGGCGTTCCTCATCGACTGGTATTTCTGCGACCGTACGCTCATCTCCAACCGCAAATACTATCCTCCCTCACACGGGGACAGGAACGATGTGATGTCAGAGATATCACACGCGTTCCTGTCCCCGTGTGAGGCGTTGACGCAGGTGGTCTGTAGCGGTCCGGTGGCACCCTATCCTGAAATCATGCAGGGCTATGTGCGCATCATCCTTTCCGCCAAGCGCTATGTATATATAGAAACACCCTATTTCCTGCCTACCGAACCCGTGCTGTTTGCCCTGAAGACCGCCTCGATTGCAGGTGTCGACGTGCGCATCATCGTGCCTTACCGCAGCGATGCCAAATGGGTGGAGTGGGCGAGTCGCAGTTATTTGCGCGATGTGGTGGAGTCGGGTGTCACCGTCATGCTCTATCAGGCGGGATTCCTCCATTCCAAGCTGCTTGTCTGCGACGATAGCATCTGTTCGTGCGGATCAACCAATGTCGACATCCGCAGTTTCGAGAATAACTTCGAGTCGAACATCTTCCTCTATGGCGAAACTGCAGCACGTCAACTGCGTGAGGTGTTCCAGGCCGACGAACAGCAGTCGGTCAACTTGCAGGACATGCCCGAACGCATGCACCCGAAGTTTATGAAACGGCTTTGGGAGTCGATGGTCAGGATGATGTCACCCCTGATGTAAGGGCTGGAAGATCGAGAAGTTCACGCTACCGTATGAACGGTGCTCAATGAAATTGGGATGGTCGGTGAAAGAATCGTTTTTGCCGTGTTCAAAGACGAAGACACCATCCTCCTTCAACAGATTTTTCTCGAAGATAAGAGTAGGGATGGTCTTCAGCTCTTCCAAGGCGTAGGGCGGATCGGCGAAGATAAAGTCGAACTGCTGCTTACAGCTCTTGATAAATCGGAATACATCGCCACGGATTGCTGTAACATCCCTTGTCACACCCAGCTTCTGCAGACACTGCAGGATAAAGCGGTGATGGTCGCGGTCGGCCTCCACGCTGATCACATGGGCGCAGCCCCGTGAAGCCAGTTCCAGCGAGATGCTGCCTGTGCCTGAAAATAAGTCGAGGGCTGTGGTGCCATCGAAGTCGATGTAGCCCGTCAGCACGTTGAAGATGTTCTCCTTGGCAAAGTCGGTCGTCGGCCTCGCCTTGAAAGAGCGGGGAATATCAAAATGCCGTCCCTTATATTTTCCCGTTATTATCCTCATTCTTCACTCCTTCACTCCTTTACTCCTTCTCTCCTTTACTCCTTCTCTCCTTCAATCTTTCACTTCTTCTTCAGCAGTTCGTTCAGGTCGAAAGGCATGACGTAGGCATTCTTCAGATACTTGCGCATCTCATCCAGCAGCCAGTCCTGCTCGGGAATGTCGCCTAAGATGTGTATCTCGTCGTGCTCTGGCTTCAGGTTCAGCTGTTTCCACACATAGAGCAGGAAATAGAGGGAGTCGTGGGCACGGGTGGTCTCAAACGAGTTGCAGAACTTGAAACGGTTCTGCTGGAACGAGAAGATGTCAAGCTGCTTGTCGTGGAAATAGCCGTACATCTTGCTGCGATGGCCCGTGAAGCTGCGCTGGTGCAGGTAGTTCCACACGGGAATCATGCCATGCATGAGCTGCACGTCGTTGAAGCGGTCGGTGAGCACCATCAGCAGGTCCTTGTTGATGCAGTATACGCAGACGGCATTCAGCGAGGGGAGCACGTTGAACTTCACCACATCCTTCTCGCTTCTGGGGAAGGAGTGCAGGTAGAGCGTCGTGGCGTCGGCTTCCTGGAACTGCTCGATGGGCACCATCAGCACGGGGGTGTTGATCAGCACGCGGGCGGTAGGAAAGTCTAACTCCCTGGAAAAGGTCTTGAAGGCCTCGCGCAGGTTGGCAGCCATCGAGACACCGCTCTTCACCACATAGGGCTCAAACAATACGGGCTGTTCCGGATCTGCCTTGTCCGTGATCATAAACGACAGCGTATTGTTTCCCACGCGAATCGTCAGTTGCTTGCTATTCGTGATACTTGTTGTGGCCATCCTTTAGTTCATTGCCGACATCACACTGGCGATGCAAACGGCCAGCAGTCCTGCCGCCACCAGCACCAACGCAATGTTGATTTGTCTTTTACTAATCTGCATATCGGCTGCAAAGGTACGAATTATTTAGCGAAAACTGAAAGGTTTTCTACAAAATAATCATAACTGATGCAAAGATACGCATACTCGGTGAGACAATAAAGCAATTTTTTAATTTCAAAATGATATAATAGCCTACATGCCTACATAAAATCTCTCAAACATACGATAAATAAAGGCTTTTCTGTACTTTTATGCCTACATAAAGCCTACATGATACCTACATTCTGCCTACATGAATTTGGCACAAATACGGTCGAAATTAGCATCTCTTAACGTCTGCATAGGGTACTCGCACGTTGAAAGATACGACTTCGCAAGTTTTCTGATTAATAGTAGCAAAGAAATTCTCTAGAGAATTTTCTGCTTTGATACGTGCTAATAATTGCTGAATAGGGAGGTAAGCATCAAATTCTCTAGAGAATTTTTTACTCCCCTTAAGGATAGAACATGCGGAGTGCTTGCCTGGATTTTGCGGGATAGGGAGCTCGACATTTACTCTGTTGACTTTATGAAAAGGGTGTTTTTAGGCCAAAATACCACAAAAACATGTAGGCAGAATGTAGGTATCATGTAGGCTTTATGTAGGCAAAAATTTCTCAATATCCCTTTAAATAAAGGCATTTCCATCGATTTTATGTAGGCATGTAGGCTATAAACGGAATTTTTCAAAAAATCACTACGTGATTAAGAGCTTTCTCCTTATCATTAAGAGCCTCTTTAGCTTCGTCAAGTGCCTCTTCTATTTTGAGGAAACCAATAAAAATATGCTGAATATTTGGATAGTTCATTTTTTATTCTTATTTTTGCAGCGAGAAATAGTAAGTGATGAATAAGGTTGGAGTAAAACGGGAATTGATAAGCCATCTGAAGAAAGCAAATGCCTTCTGGTCTTATCAAGTGGATTCCATCAAGGATGTGCCTGATGACATTCTTGTGGAATTGGTTATGCTTCATCTTGATTTGGAAGACATAGATAAACTATTCGATATTTATCCTTTCAAGTTTATTAAAAAGGCATGGATTGAGAATGTTGTGGTGTTAGGAGATCGCCATTATGAACTCAATAAGTTCTTTGCTTGGTATTATTTCAAAATGAAAAAGCCGGGAGCTTATGTGAAATCGATGGAAACTCGGGTGCTTAACAAACGTATGGTTGCATAATGAACGGATTAGCTCCACAGACGTCAGAACTATTTGAGAAGATCTCTCAATTAGATTGCATCAAACCTTTCGTCTTGGTGGGTGGTACTGCTTTGTCTTTGCAATTGAATTTGAGACAGAGCGAAGATTTGGACTTTATGCGTTGGAAACAATCTCCAAAAGATAAGTTGGAAGTAGGTATTTCAACGATAAAGCACGAATTGGAAACCATTGGGCACATCGATAAGATGGATATAGGCGGCTTTAATTTTGTGGAGTTTGTTGTTGACGGTGTTAAACTATCATTTTATGCGGCTCCAAGAAAACGGATACCTTCGATGCAGGTTATACCATATCTTAATAATCTGCAATTGGCTGACATTAAGTCCATTGGTGCAATGAAGATGGAGGCAATGCTTCGTCGTAGTAAATTTCGAGACTATTATGATATTTACTCGATTCTGAAGCAGGACGTTGATCTCCAAGAGATGATAGATATAGCCTTGGAGCATTCTGGCCATTTATTGAAAAGAAAAAATCTCTTAGCTATATTGTCGAATGGGGAGCGGTTTAGAAAAGACAAAGAGTTTCTGGCACTTAATCCTGTCTATGATGTCTCTGCCCTTGACATAGAGGAGTATATCAAGGAAAAATTGTTCGAAATAAATGGTAAGTGAGTAATATGAGTTTTTGTCTGGATAAAACACCCCTTGTTGATGGCGTTCTTCAGATTACATCTGATCTTGAGGATGTAATAAAAGAAGTAGAACAAGGTAAGGTGGTTTCGATGAGTGAATTCAAATCCATGTTCGCAAAATGGTTAGATTAAAGCACTCGAGTCAAACGATTGAATGAGTCAACTCAAATGATCGTTTCAGTCGAGTGAAACAATCAATTCATTCGGGTGCCTAAAATGAAATAGCGATAACCCTGATACGAAGGATCAGATGTTTTCTGCAGCGAGCCTGATGCGTCTCGACAGGTCGAAAAGTGCCCCTCGCAGCTGCTCTGCTTCCTCTGCTGTGAAGCCTCCGACGCCTCCATTTCCGTCTATGCCGTCCATCTTGTGATAGAACCATGATGACGAACGCTGAAAATAGGTGTTCGCGAAGTCGCGCCATGAGATGGCCATCTGGATATCTCTCAGTTTCTTCTTCATATCAGTTGTAATTTCTTTTGTTGCAATAATCGTTTCATTATTCTTCATAAGTTACTTCCATCCATTCATTTGACTGTTGCATAATGATTCTGTTTGCAAAGGTACTACAAATTTTCGTATTATTGCTAATTGTACTACAAATTTTTGTAGTTACCTTCTGTTTTTAACATATTATTAAATTTATCGATGCAAAGATACGAGTTATTTCCGTAACTTCCAAATTTTAGATGATTTTTTTCGATTATAATCAGAAAAGAGACTTTTGTGCCCCTTCTCAGCTCGGTCTTTAACTCCTTTGAAACCTCAAAGAAAACTTGTGAAAATC
The DNA here is from genome assembly GCA_017556145.1 of Prevotella sp. Taxonomy (GTDB): domain Bacteria; phylum Bacteroidota; class Bacteroidia; order Bacteroidales; family Bacteroidaceae; genus Prevotella. The sequence continues at coordinate 40,033 of JAFZCU010000128.1, forward strand.
ACTTTTTCAATTAATCGTTAGGCTCTTTTGATAAAATAGTGTATCTTTGCACCCAAAGAAGACATATTATGGGAGTTACTTTCGACAACGTAGAAAAGATATTCGTGTTTGATTTCGGACACGATGGTACTGAGGATATTGAACTTTCCATCAGGAGTGCTGTGGACAGTGCTCACAAGAAGATAAATCTCTATCACTATGATGTAGTCGTTATGCCCAAAACCAGGACAAAGATTAACCAGTACATGCTACGCTATATCTACAGATTCAATCAACCAAGACTTTTGAAAGTAGAAGATGTACTATCAAAGCAGTTGGACGATGATCTTTTATCAAGGATTCGTCAGCAGAATGTTTTGGTCATTGAAGACGTCACAACTAATGGCTCAACACAGAATGAAATTCTCCGCACACTTCGAAATCTTAACAAAGATAATGAAATCACCATATTTAGTCTCATTGGTAGAAAAGACTTAATGGCGGAGTCATTATAATCACCTCTATCCCCCAAATGATTATGGCTGAAAATACTATTGAATCTCTAAAAAAAGAATTTGTCCAAGAAGTGTTGTCCGAACAGAGTTATGACACACTTAAAGAATGGCTAAATATGCATGAAGAAGCTCGCTATGTTGCCTCTTTGACTAGCGATGAACCAGAACTTATTAAATTCAAACAGAATTATGAGGATTCTATTTTAAAAGGATTCGCAAAATCAAGAAAATAAAGCGAATAGTTAAAGCGGAGTTTTTTTACTGATTATGAGAAACAAATGAGGCCATTGTGCCTCTTCACAAGGTTGTGAATACACTAATGGATAAAAAATCTTATTAATAATTTGCTATTTTCAGTTTTTCTGTTTACTTTTGTACAGTAAACAATTGGTATTAACAAATATGACAGTGTATGAAATTAGCAATCAGTTTTAGGTGTTTAATAACGTGTGCCGTTATTCTGTTCCCCTTTTCGTTAGTAAATGCCCAATCGCAATTGATAAAAGAACTATCAGATGCGATTATTACCCAAGTTGGTTCTTTTATAGATAATCCCAATCATCATGCCAATACTGTAAAAATATATAGTGCAATTCAAGATGCAAGAGGAATAGTTGATGAACTTTACAATGAGGCATTGGTGTCTAATCATCCTCAAGCAAGTGTAGATTTTCCTTATTTAGGAAGGACTAAATGTGTACTTAATTGTCTTGACTTCATAACTGCCAATATAGCAGGGCATTCAAGAGGAGGAATAGAGTCCGCAGAATGGGAACAATATTTTCATCCACTTCTCATACAATTTGGATGGACTTGTGAGATTATTCATACAACATCTGAAATTGTGTTTTATGAATATGCAAGAGAGAATTTCAAAATGGTATTGGCAAAGAATATCAGACCAAAGAAAGAGGGTGGGGATTATAATGCTAATTCATTTTCATGCTATGTCTGGATACCCAGTACCAAAGAACATCATGCATTCCTTAAACGTGTAGTCTTTGGGGGTGATTATCAGTTTGTCGAATTTGGTGATGATGAAAATCGATATAGAAAAATTTCAAAGGTTTCTTCTAAGAGGGGTTCGAATCTTGATTAATTAATAATAAAGGTGCGACAATTATCGCACCTTTATTAATATATCATAGGGCATCTTAATAGCTCCAGATACTTGTACCGGAGTAATTGCTTCGATGTTGTGTTGTTGTATTTCCGTATGAATCTGTGTAACTCGAAGATGAACCTATACTACGTCCATAAACATCATTGTAAGTCGTTGATCTGTTTCCATAGCCATTTGAATAGCTGTTAGAAGAGCCTACGCTTCTGCCATAAGGATCAGAATAGGTCGTAGAAGTGTTACCATAGCTGTCCGTATAACTTCTTGCTGTACCTGTTGTGTGACCATAAGCATCACGGTGAGTCGTTGTGGAGTAACCGTAGTTGTCGGTGTAGGTTGTCGAGGTGCCGATGGTCTGACCATACTGGTTCCTGTGAGTAGTCGTTGTGTTTCCATAACCATCATAGTACGATGAGGAGGTGCCAGTTGTCTGCCCATATTGATTGCGATGGGTACTGGTAGAGTTACCAAAACTATCGGTATATCTTGAAGAAGAACCGATGTTGTAATACTGAGCGTTTGCTGCGATGGCGAATACGACTGCCATCAGGGTCATCATTAACTTTTTCATAATTCTAATTTTTTAAACTGTTAATACTAAATTTTGTTGTTCTTTGCCTCTTTATACCCGAAAATATCAAAAAGTAACCACCTAAAACAACTTTTTTTTCATTTTTTGATGCAAAAATAATAAGATCGGCCTTCAAATCCATGAAAATATGAATAACAAGCCTTGTGAAAACCACTTTCTTTGCTGATTTCTTGCATAATTCGATATTATTTCTTATATTTGCCCTATAAAACTGAAACTATATAATACGGTGATATGAATAAATATAAGATTCGCTATAAAATATTATCAGTCTGCTTATTTGAGATTATCTCATTAAATATGTGGGGACAATATTCTGACGTGAGCATGGAACTGGCGAATTCATTGTCTTCTATGGCAGATTTTTATAGTTCAGCCGATAATTACACAAAAGCAATTGAGCTTGAAAAACAATCCTTAGAGATTAGACGAGAACTCTTTGGTGACCATAGTTCTGAGTATATTCTGTCTGCTTCTACTCTTGCAGGGTACTTTTTTAATGTGGGTGATTTTAAAAATGCAGTAAAGTATGGGGAAGAGATAATTAGATTATATGCAGAACTAGCTGGGAAAGAAAATGATGAGTACACGGTTCTTTTGTCAATTCTGGTAGAATATCATCACAAAAATGGGACGTACCAAAAAATGATAGAATATCAGATAGAAATGATTGATCTTTATGAAAAGATGTATGGTGAAGATATTCAGCATTATGCTTTCAATCAAGCAGTTCTGTCACAATTCTATTCTGATATTGGAGACTACCCTAATGCAATTGAAGCTGCAGAAAAGAGTGTTGCAGTATATCGTAAAAATAATGAGACAAAGGACTTGAATTACATGCTTGCATTGAATAATCTCGCTGATCTTTATTATACAAGAGGTTTTCTTAATGGCGAAGATAAAAGTAGAAGCATTAAAATGAAAGAAGAAGTTGTTGGTATAGCTGCAGAAAACTATGGAAGGGATAATATAGAGTATGCCAAATGGTTGAGCAATTACGCCTTATACTATCTTAATGCAAATGG